>NZ_NUMC01000078.1:0-138504 GCF_002577655.1 Bacillus sp. AFS040349
AATCTTTTGACACTACCTTTCTTCACCTTTATTATATGCGAACGTACATTCTTTTATCCACTAAAAACGAACATATATTCGATATTTTTTAGCCATATTTCTTCTTTATCAGGCGTAAGATGTAAGGATCACATTTTTAGTTTAGATCCTTGAGAGGGGAGAAATGAGGATGACAGAACGAGAAAAAATATTATTAATCCAAGAAATTTCAAAAGAAATGATGAAACATTCTGTTAAGGATCAAAAAGGGAAACATACAAGTGAGTATGAAAAAGCGGTAGAACTTCTTGCAAGAGCCTTACATGATTTTTCTGATCTGTATCTAAAGCAACAAAACGATGATGAAGTTTTAAAAGGTATATTAGCAAAGGTGAAAATTGCCTACAACACTATGGAGCGGGTAAAGAAACCAAATATAGTTATTAAAAGAGTTTAAATCATACTTTGAATAAACAGAGGGGGTGATTAATATAGGAGGAATGAATTAAAAATAGAACATACGTTCCAATCCGGAGTTGTTTTATGGTACAATAAGTTTGCAGTCAAGTGATCGAACAAGCCCCTTCTAAAAGGAGGTGATGCTTGTTGACGATTTATGAGAGTCTTATTTCTATGTTTACATTTGCTTCTTTAGTTATTGCTATTCTGGCTTTTTCACAAAAAAAATAGACCTTCTAGAGGTCTAATCATTTAAATCTACTTTAAGATCTGTCGACTGCAGACTGTGGATGCTGCAACATCCACGGTCAATTATAACCCTATTATACCATAATAGGAAGAATGAATAAGTACGTAAACATATTGCTTATTAATTATTTTTGCTTCTTTTTCTTAGTTGTCATTTCTTTAGATGTTGTTGATTCCATAGCTTCGTTTTGTTGTTTTTGAAATTTTTGTTCTTTACTATCATTGCTGTTTTGCATGTTTTCACCTCCGAGACTTTTTCCTTCTCTATTTTCAACTAACAGTAAATTTCTTATTCCTTATTCTTTAATTTCCAAAGTTTTCAATAAATCGGTGAAATTAAATTCTATGTCAAAAAACATCGGTGTATTTTCATCGTCATATAAAATTAATCTCCCTTGATTTTCTGTTGAATGATCATATATTAATATAATTTCTGTTATAAGAGAATCAAACCATTTGTTTTTAACTTTATATGATTTTGTTAATGGTATTCTGATGAGATAACCTTTATTGGGGATAGGATTTGCTTGTACTGTGACCTTTTGAATACTCTTAATTGCGCTAATTGCATATTGATCCATTTCAGAAGATAGTTTCTTTTCTTTGATAATTGCATTTGTTTCGATATCCATTACTTTAATTTGTTGATTTTCTGCTATAGCAACATTATTGTTTGAAAAGCTAACAAAAAGAAAAAAAATAACGTGAAACAAAAGATGTTTTTTCTTCATTTTTTCACCTCAGTTATTAGTCTTTCCAACAAGAAAAATAATCAACATGGAATTATTACCTAATAGAACTTGTCGAAAGTCGCCATCCTAACTAAAGGAGGTGATAAGATGATACAAAAACTACTTCTTATTACAGGGTGTTTTCTTTTTATTACTGGTTGCAAACAGGATGATCAGGTGTCTTCAAGAACATTTTTAATACCAGAAGGATATGTAGGTTGGGTTCAAGTAAAATATGATCAACAGTTACCTGAAAAAGTAAAGAATGAAGGAAATAATCAAGTATATAAAGTTAGTCAAAATGGAATGACATATACAGATGAAGAACATATCCATGAGGGGTGGGCAACTAATAAATATTATTATGTAGACGATAAAGGTGAACGAACGTCTCTAGTACCAGGGAAGATGGTTCATGGACCATCAAGTGGAAGAGAATTAGCTGGTAAAACGGTTGAATATTTTTTTATAGGCTCATCAGATCAGTTTCATAAAGATGAATATGTACCCAATGAGTATGAAGTAAATTAGCGGCTGCAATATGCAGCTTTCTTTTTTCTCCTAGACTAGCAAGTCAAGAATTAATCAAAAGAAATTTTTCTACAATAAGCGACAAATTCATTGACGTCCATACATAACTTTTGTACGATATGAAGGATTGAATGAAAAGGAGCTGTGGATTTCGCGATGGAGTCCTTTAAAATAAAAAAAACTTTAAATAACAACGTTTTGATAGCATCTCATGATTCTTTTGGAGAGGTTGTATTAATTGGAAAAGGCATTAGTTTTGGTAAAAAAGAAGGAGACATAATTCAAGAAGATAGCTATGATAAAATGTTTGTTTTAACAAATCAAAAGGAGCAGGAGCAATATAAGTTACTGCTATCAGATATTGATGAAGAAATGCTCGAAATTATGCAGGAAGTGATTCAATATATCTTTGAACGTGTTGACAAGCCATTAAATGAACATATTCACATAGCACTTACAGACCACTTAGCATTTGCTTTAAAGCGTTTGCAGCAAGGTATGGATTTGAAGAATCCTTTTCTCCTTGAAACAAAGTCTTTATATCCTTTTGAATATGAGCTGGCAACAGAGGTTATTAATATGCTGAATGATAAATTAAACGTACAGCTTCCTCAAGGAGAAATTGGTTTTATTGCGCTTCATATTCATAGCTCAATATCTAATAAACCACTTTCAGAAGTAAATCAATATTCTCAGCTCATTAGCCGGTTAACAGAAGTGATAGAGGAGTCTTTAAAGATCAAAGTGGATCGAGAAAGTGTAAACTATTTACGTCTAATTCGCCATCTTCGCTACACAATTGAAAGAGTGAATTCAGGGGAATCTGTTACAGAACCAGAAAAATTAGCTTTTTTGTTGAAAAAAGAATATCCTTTATGCTACAATACTTCTTGGAAAATGATAAAAGTAATGCAACAGGTTTTAAAGAAATCTGTTTATGAAGCTGAAGCAGTTTACTTAACAATGCACTTATACCGACTAACAAATAAATAATTGTAACAGATATTATTCACGTGTTACTGATTCGATCAGGCATGAGTGAACAAGGTGTTTTTAATTGCTATTTTGGGGAACTATACCTAATAGCAGCTAAAATACATGTTCACCATGCCTTTTTTGTATGCATCGGGACAATTCCTGAGCTTAATGTAAACGGTTAATAGTAGATTGTTTTTTTAGGCTTTGTACTTTTATTGACTACAGAAATTAACAAAATAGGAGGAAATGATTATGTTTAAAAATGCATTCGGCGTCTTGCAAAAAGTCGGACGTGCACTAATGCTGCCAGTTGCATTATTACCAGCTGCTGGTTTATTACTTGCAATAGGTAATGCCCTTCAAAATCCAACACTTACTGATTTAGCACCATTCTTAACAGCAGATTGGATCGTATTAATTGCAAGTGTTATGGAGAATGCAGGTAACATTGTATTCTCGAATTTACCTGTATTATTCGCAGTTGGGGTTGCAATAGGCTTAGCTAACGGTGATGGAGTTGCCGGTATTGCTGCTTTAATTGGTTACTTAATAATGAATATTACAATGAGTAGTATCCTTAAGGGAGTTGGTACACTTCCGTCTGGTGGACAGGAGCTTGCTGACTTTTTAGCTAATAACGGTGCTGCCTATGGTAATGTACTAGGTATCCCAACCCTACAAACAGGGGTATTTGGTGGTATTATCGTTGGTATTATTGCTGCTGCCATGTATAATCGCTTTTTCACGATTGATTTACCATCTTATTTAGGATTCTTTGCTGGTAAGCGTTTCGTACCAATTGTAACGGCTGGAGCAACAGTATTACTTGGTATTGTAATGTATTTTGTTTGGCCTCCAATTCAAACAGGTTTAAACGCTTTTTCTACAAACTTATTAGATGCAAACAGAACGTTGGCAGCCTTTATATTTGGTGTTATTGAACGTTCGTTAATTCCATTCGGTCTTCATCATATCTTCTATTCACCGTTCTGGTTTGAATTTGGAAGTTATGTAAATGCTGCTGGAGAAACTGTACGTGGAGATCAAACAATCTTCTTCTCTCAAATTAGAGATGGTGTACAAGATTTAACAGCAGGTACATTTATGACTGGTAAATTCCCATTCATGATGTTTGGTTTACCAGCTGCAGCACTTGCAATTTACCATGAAGCAAGACCAGAACATAAAAAAGTTGTTGCAGGTTTAATGGGTTCTGCAGCCCTAACTTCTTTCTTAACAGGTATTACAGAACCACTTGAATTCTCATTCTTATTCGTAGCACCTGTATTATTCGGTATTCATGCAATCTTTGCTGGTTTATCATTTATGACTATGCACATTCTTAATGTTAAAATTGGTATGACGTTTTCTGGAGGTTTAATTGACTTCCTATTATTCGGGGTATTAAACCCACAAACAAACTGGTGGCTAGTTATTCCTGTAGGTTTAGTCTTTGCAGTTGTTTATTACTTTGGTTTCCGTTTTGCAATTAGAAAGTGGAATCTTGCCACTCCTGGTCGTGAGGAAACTGATGTTGAAACTTCTGATGAAGGTCAACCAAAAGCAAATGCAGGAGATTTACCATTCCAAGTGTTAGAATCCTTAGGTGGATCTGGAAACATTAAGCACTTAGATGCTTGTATTACTCGTTTACGTGTTACAGTTAATGACATTAAAGATGTTGACAAAGATCGTTTGAAAAAACTTGGTGCATCTGGTGTATTAGAAATTGGAAACAACATACAAGCAATCTTTGGACCTAAATCTGATAATTTAAAAACTCAAATCCAAGATGTTATGTCTGGCAAACGTCCTAAAGCAACACAAACTCATTCTCAAGAAAAAGAAGTTCAAGAGCAAGTTGAGGATGTAGTAGCTGACGGATTAAAAAATGATGTAATAGATGAAACATTTGTTTCTCCACTTACAGGTGAGATTAAAGATATTACAGAAGTTCCAGACCAAGTATTCTCTGGAAAAATGATGGGTGATGGTTTTGCAATTCTACCTTCTAACGGAACAGTCGTTTCACCTGTTAATGGTAAAATCTTAAATGTTTTCCCTACAAAACATGCTATTGGTATTCAATCTGATGGTGGTAGAGAAATTCTTATTCACTTTGGTATTGATACAGTTAATCTGAAAGGTGAAGGATTCGAAGCATTTGTCCAAGAAGGTGACATAGTTGAGCAAGGTCAAAAACTTCTAGAGGTTGATCTAGATTTTGTAAAATCTAATGCACCTTCAATTATAACTCCAATCGTATTCACGAACTTAAAAGAGGGTCAATCAATTAAACTGCAAACAAAAGATAATGTTGCAGCAAATGATACTGATATCATTGAGATTGAAGGCAAGTAATTTTAATATCCAAAAGCCACACTTGTATTTTTACATGTGTGGCTATAAAATTAATTTTTGAATAATATGAATGATTTTAAAGGAGATTGATGAAAATGGCAGAAAAAACATTTACAGTAACAGCAGATACAGGAATTCACGCTCGTCCAGCAACTGTGTTGGTACAAGCTGCAAGTAAGTATGATGCAGATGTAAACCTTGAGTACAATGGTAAAACTGTTAACTTAAAATCAATCATGGGTGTTATGTCTCTAGGAATTCCAAAAGGCTCTCAAATCAAGATTATTGCTTCAGGTTCTGATGCAGACGAAGCAGTTACAGGTCTTGGCGAAACTTTAAAAAATGAAGGGTTAGGCGAATAATGAGTAACCTTAAAGGGATTGGAGCTTCGGCTGGTATTGCTATTGCAAAAGCTTACCGTTTAGAAGAACCAGCACTAAATATTGAACAAAAAACAATTGCAGATAAAGAGGCAGAAAAGCAACGTTTTGATGATGCAATAAACAAGTCAAAATCAGAGCTTGAAAAAATAAAAGACCATGCTAATCGTGAATTAGGTGCAGACAAAGCTGAAATTTTTGCAGCACATTTATTAGTTTTAAGTGATCCTGAGTTGTTAAATCCAGTAGTGGATAAGATTAACGCTGAAGGTGTTAATGCTGAATTTGCAATGAAGGAAACAGCTGATATGTTTGTTTCTATGTTCGAATCAATGGATAATGAATATATGAAAGAACGTGCAGCTGACATTCGTGACGTAACTAAGCGTGTTATTGCTCACTTATTAGGGGTGCAAATTCCAAACCCTAGTCTAATTTCTGAAGAAGTTGTCATTATTGCTGAAGATTTAACACCATCTGATACTGCTCAATTAAATCGTCAATATGTAAAAGGATTTACAACAGACATTGGTGGACGTACTTCTCATTCTGCAATTATGGCTCGCTCTATGGAAATTCCAGCTGTTGTTGGAACAAAGCAAGCTACATCAACGATTGAAAATGGTGTAATGGTTATTGTTGATGGATTAGATGGTGATGTTATTATTGATCCATCTTCAGATGTTATTGCTCAATATGAAGAGAAAAAGGCAAAGTATGAAGCTCAAAAAGCAGAATGGGCAAAGCTTGTAAATGAACCTACCATTACAAGTGATGGTCAGCATGTTGAGCTTGCTGCTAACATTGGAACACCTGATGATGTTAAAGGTGTGCTAGAAAACGGCGGTGAAGGTGTTGGACTTTATCGTACGGAATTCTTATATATGGGAAGAGATCAGCTTCCAACTGAAGATGAACAATATGATGCTTATAAAACTGTTTTGGAAAGAATGGGTGATAAGCCGGTTGTTGTTCGTACTTTAGACATCGGTGGAGACAAAGAATTACCATACTTACATCTTCCAAAAGAAATGAACCCATTCCTTGGTTTTAGAGCAATTCGTTTATGCTTGGAAGAACAAGAAATTTTCAGAACACAATTACGTGCATTATTACGTGCAAGTAGTTATGGAAATCTAAAGATTATGTTCCCAATGATTGCGACAGTTTCTGAATTCAGAGAAGCTAAGGCAATTCTTTTAGAAGAAAAGGAAAAGCTAGTTGCCAATGGGGTACAAGTATCTGATTCAATTGAGATTGGTATGATGGTAGAAATTCCATCTACAGCAGTAATGGCTGATCAATTTGCAAAAGAAGTAGATTTCTTCAGTATTGGAACAAATGATTTAATTCAATACACTATGGCTGCAGATCGTATGAATGAGCGTGTGTCATACTTATATCAACCGTATAACCCAGCTATTTTACGTCTGGTTTCTATGGTAATCGATGCAGCACATAAGGAAGGCAAATGGGCCGGTATGTGTGGTGAAATGGCTGGCGATACTATCGCTATCCCACTATTATTAGGTTTAGGTCTTGATGAGTTCTCTATGAGTGCTACATCAATCCTGCCAGCACGTACTCAAATTAAAGGTTTATCTAAAGAAAAAGCACAAAGCATAAAAGAAACAGTTTTATCTATGAGTACAACTGAAGAAGTCGTTGCATTTGTGAAAGAAACTTTCCAAATTGACTAATAACCGAAAGACAGGCAGAATTTGCCTGTCTTTTTGACGTTTTTTTTAGATAATACATACACTTCAATATGGGAAAGATAATGTTAGTATAAGGAAGGAGTTTTGGTAATGGACAATTTCAAAATTGGTGAAGAAGTATATGTGATATATAGAAATCCTCATGCTGTAAATGTGGCAAATATTGAAAAAGCAGAAATAGTTGAGCACCCCACTAATCAAAAGGAATTGGCTATTTTCCTACATGATGCATACCATCCATTAGCAGAAGATGATGCTGTCTTTTCTAGTTTTGAGGAAGCCGAAGAGCTTTACAATCAGCTATTTGATTACCAACAATTCGATTAAGTTAATAGGAAATATTTGAATCGATTATTAGATAACGATTAAGCAAAAGGTAAATATGTATAGAATCTTTGATTATATATAAAGGAAGGTACTATCATGATAAAACCTTTTGTTCCACAATTAGTTTATATAGAACCTAGAGCTCTGGAATACCCACGTGGTGTTGAACTAAAAGAAAAATTTGAAAAAATGGGTCTTGAGATTAGAGAAACAACCTCTCATAACCAAGTCCGAAATATTCCAGGTAAGAACCACCTTCAGCAATATCGAACAGCCAAATCTACATTAGTTGTCGGTGTTAGAAAAACGCTCGAATTTGATAGCTCCAAGCCATCAGCTGAGTACGCAATTCCTTTAGCAACTGGATGTATGGGTCATTGTCATTATTGCTATTTACAAACTACAATGGGTAGTAAACCGTATATTAGAACATATGTCAATGTAGATGAAATACTTGAGCAAGCTAAGGATTATATGGAGGAGCGTGCTCCGGAAATTACACGGTTTGAAGCCTCTTGTACATCTGACATAGTAGGGATTGACCATCTTACTCATTCTTTAAAATCAGCAATTGAATTTTTTGGACAAACAGATATAGGAAGGTTGCGTTTTGTAACAAAATTTCATCATGTTGACCACTTATTGGATGCAAAACATAATGGAAAGACTCGTTTTCGTTTTAGCATTAATGCTGATTATGTTATAAAAAACTTTGAACCAGGAACATCTCCTCTTGATAAAAGAATTGAAGCTGCAGTAAAAGTGGCAAAGGCTGGGTATCCGTTAGGGTTTATTGTAGCTCCGATTTATATTCATGAGGGCTGGCAAGAAGGGTACAAAACACTCTTTGAAAAGCTGGATGCATCTCTCCCAGCAGATGTACGAGATGATATAACGTTTGAAATGATTCAACACCGTTTTACAAAGCCAGCAAAACGAGTAATTCAAAAAAATTATCCGAAAACGAAGCTTGAATTAAATGAGGAAGAAAGACGTTATAAATGGGGCAGATATGGGATAGGTAAATATATTTATCAAAAAGATCAAGAACAGGAATTACGTGATACATTAGAGGATTATGTTGATCATTATTTTCCAACTGCCAAGGTTGAATATTTCACCTAACAAAAAAACTCTCATCGTAACATTGATGAGAGTTTTTTGTTATTTTTTAGCCTTCAACGTCATATTCAACTTCATATATATGGTAAAATTACTTTAATCATACATAAGGGGTGTAACTATGGATATGTCATTAAATGGTAAAAGTGCATTAGTTATTGCTTCCAGCCAAGGACTTGGTAAAGCCATTGCTCAAAAGCTTGCAGAACAAGGGGCAAATGTTATGTTATCTAGTCGGGATGAAGAAAAGCTAAAAAAAATAAAACATGAGCTTGGGCAAAATAGTCATGGACGTATTGAATACAAAGTATGTGATATAAAAAACAAAGAAGAAATAGAACAACTTGTTACTTTTACACAAACTGAATTTGGTGCAATCGATCTGCTTGTTAATAATGCAGGAGGTCCACCAGCAGGTACATTTGAAGAAATGACTGATGAAGATTGGCAGCATGCATTTGAATTAAACTTACTTAGTTATATCCGAATTATAAGAGAAGTGCTCCCCTATATGAAGAAAAGCGGTGGAAAGATCGTAAATATTGCTTCTTCCTCCGTAAAGGAACCAATCCCTGGTTTAATTTTATCTAATACTTTTCGAACGGGTATTGTAGGTTTAACAAAAACTCTGGCTTCAGAATTTGCATCATATGGAATTTTAATAAATACAGTTGCTCCAGGACGTATCTCAACAGATCGCGTCGCCTCTTTAGATGAGATCGCAGCAAAGAAACAAGGAGTATCAAAACAAGATGTTGAGGAAAGTGTAAAAGATAAAATTCCACTAGGCCGTTACGGATTACCGGAAGAATTTGCAAACTATGCTACGTTCCTCTTATCTGACTTAAACTCCTACATGACAGGTCAAACATTTTTAGTTGATGGTGGAATGGTGAAATCAATTTAAAGGAAGATAAGGAGAGGTTAGCTTCTCCTTATTTTTACTTGTAAGAAGGAGAGGAGTAATTTGATAACATATCCAATTTTACAAAAAGGGGCAACAATTGGAGTAACAGCACCGTCATCTGGGATACCTGATGAACTTCACTTAATGTTTAAACATGCCTTAGTTAGCATGGAGAAAAAAGGATATAAAACACGATGTGGGGAAACAGTATGGACACAGTATAAAGCTAAATCTTCATCAGCTAAAAAACGAGCAGATGAATTTATGTCAATGTTAAAAGATGATGAAATTTCACTTATTATTCCCCCGTGGGGTGGTGAGTTATTAATAGAAATTCTTGAACATATTAATTTTGAAAGCTTACAAAATAAATGGATAATGGGATATTCTGATACAAGTGCATTACTCCTTGCCATTACTTTAAAAACGGGAATTGCAACAGCTCATGGAACGAATCTTGTAGATCTACGAGGTGTATACTCTGATTCGACCACTGCAAAATGGGAAAGTGTTTTAAAGACGAAAAGAGGAGAGCAAATTTTACAGAATTCCTCAGAAAAATATCAAAAGCAATGGGATCATAACAATCCTTCGCCGTGTGTTTTTCATTTAACTGAACAAACTGATTGGAAGACAATTTCTAAAGATGTGCAAGAATGTAAAGGTCGTTTGCTTGGTGGGTGTATTGATATAATCAGACACTTAGTAGGAACACCCTATGGCCAAGTTAACAAATTTCAAGATTCTTATTTAGAGCACGGTGATAAAATAATTTGGTATTTTGAAAACTGTGAGCTAAATACAACAGATCTACGCAGATCTCTTGTACAAATGAAACTGGCTGGTTGGTTTAATCATTGTTCAGGAATATTATTTGGAAGAAGTTCTGCAAATCAATCTATAGATAATTATCACGTAATAGATGTTTATCAAGATTTACATAACGAACTTCAAATTCCAATTATATATGATATTGACTGTGGACATGTACCACCACAATTAACATTAATAAATGGAGCATATGCTGAAGTTTCAGTTCAAAATGGAGAAGGAAGAGTTTCACAAATGTTCATTTAGTAAAAGGAGTCGTTACTAGTACATTAAGGAGGATGTAAGATGAAACAAACAATTGGCTTTATTGGTCTTGGTGTTATGGGTAAAAGTATGGCAAAACATGTATTAGAAGCTGGATATCCATTGAAAGTTTATACTAGAACAAAGGAAAAGGCAGAGGAACTACTATCTTTAGGAGCTGAATGGAAAAGTACGGTTGCAGAGCTTTCGAATGAGTCTGATATTATTATTACAATGATTGGCTATCCGCAAGATGTTGAGGATGTTTATTTAGATGAAGCAGGTATTATTTCATCTTCAAGACCAGGTACATACGTTATCGACATGACTACTTCTCAGCCCTCCTTGGCAAAAAGAATTTATGAACAAGCGAAACAAAAAAATATTTACGCACTAGATGCACCAGTGTCTGGGGGAGATATCGGTGCACGTGAAGCTCGATTAGCGATTATGGTTGGTGGAGATAGAGAGGCTTTTGATTATTGTTACCCGTTGTTTGAAAAAATGGGACAAAATATTGTGTACCAAGGAGAAGCTGGTTCTGGACAACATACGAAAATGTGCAATCAAATTGCGATTGCATCGGGTATGATAGGTGTTTGTGAAGCCATTTCTTATGCAAAAAAATCAGGATTAGACCCGTCTAATGTGCTTAAAAGTATTACAACTGGGGCGGCAGGAAGTTGGTCGTTAAGTAATCTTGCTCCACGTATGTTAGAGGGAGATTATGAACCAGGTTTTTTTGTAAAGCATTTTATTAAAGATATGGGAATTGCATTAGATGAATCAAACGAAATGGATCTTTTCACACCAGGATTAAAGCTTGCACATGAGCTTTATGAGAAACTCGCTGAAGAGGGAAATGAGAATAAAGGGACACAGGCTTTAGTTAAGCTGTGGGATAAAGCTTAAGTTAATAACTAAAAATATTGTAGTTATTTGAAACTTTTTCTTTAAATATACGTCAATTAAAGTGATGGAAAGGCAATGTGAAACTATTCATGTTGTCTTTTCTTTTTAACGACATTGTATGCTTCCCATTACTTCATTTTTCTTCACATGAATGTCATAAAGCAAAGCTACCTCTTCATTGATGATAATGGTAAAATAAAGGGTAGCCTAAAAAAATAAAAAGTTATCTTGAAATAGATATAAATTGATAGGAGGAAAGCGACTTTGACAGAACAAAACACAAATAAATCAGAAGAGCGTAAACTACGGAAGTCCAGATATGTCAGAATCAATGTGTTCTTTTTTCTTGTCTTTCTGTTGTTTGTCGCCCTTATCGTTCGCTTAGGAGTTGTACAAATAGTTCAAGGAGAAGAGTTTTCAAAGGAAGTCTCTAGAACAGAATCCGATTATGCAAGCTTACCTGCACCGCGTGGGAAAATGTATGACCGTTACAATCGTGTTGTAGTAGACAATACAAGGGTACCAGCCATCACATATACAGTTGATAAAACAACATCAGCTGAGGATAAAATTGAAACGTCGAAAAAGCTCGCAGAATATATTAGTTATGATAACGAATTCTTAACAGATGAGCTAAAAGATCGTGACATTAAAGATTATTGGTTAGCTTCTCACCCAACTGAGGCGAAAGAACTTCTTTCTAAAAAAGAACTTGAGCTGAAGCCTGCTGAAACATACAAATTACAAGTAGAGCGTGTGCCAGAGGATGAATTTAATACAATTAAGTCTGATCCTGAACAGATGGAGTTAGCGTACATCTATACACGCTTTTCTTCAGGATATCAGTACGAACCACAAGTTGTGAAATCACTAAACCTAACCGATGAGGAGGTATCACTCGTTGCTGAGCATTTGGAGCAGCTTCCTGGAGTAGATGTGATTACTGACTGGGGAAGATCTTATCCATATGAATCACTTGGCTCTATTTTTGGTACTGTAACCTCTCCTGAGGAAGGTATTCTTCAATCTCGTGAAGATTATTACAAAGCAAGAGGCTATGCTAGAAATGAAAGAGTTGGGAGAAGTTATTTAGAATATCAATACGAAGATTATTTAAATCCTCGTAAAGCAAAAGTAGAATATATTTCGGATAAAGATGGTAACATCATTTCTGAAGAAGTTGTAGATGAAGGACAAAGAGGTTATGATCTGAAGCTTTCTTTTGATATGGAACTTCAAATGGAAGTGGAAAAAATTGTAGAAGAAGAATTACTTCAGGCAAGTAAAAGTCACTTTTTAATGGACCGGGCATTTGTTGTAATGATGGACCCTTATCAAGGTGATGTATTAGCAATGGTTGGGAAACAATTAGATTCCAAAAACCGTAACAACATAATAGATTATCCTTATGGGACGTTCACTACCCAATATGAGGCAGGGTCCACAGTTAAAGGTGCGACTGTTTTAGCAGGATACCAGAAAGGAATTCCTATTGGAAAGGGATATTACGATACAAAGCTCTACTTTAAAGGAACTCCACCAAAAGGATCTTATCGAAATCTTGGGTATATGACCGATTTAAGTGCGTTAAAGCTTTCTTCTAACGTGTACATGTTTTATGTTGCATTAGAAATAGCAGATATAGAATATCAGAAAAACGGGCCATTAAATGTTTCAAGTGAGGATTTCCAAAGACTGCGAAATTATTTTGCTCAATTTGGATTAGGTGTACCTACTGGTATTGACTTACCACAGGAATCCTCTGGATTATTAAGTACACCAGATACAGCGGGGAAGATTTTAGATATTGCTATAGGTCAGTTTGACACCTATACACCGCTTCAGTTGGCTCAATATGTTTCTGTTATTGCAAATGGTGGTTCAAGGGTTCAACCACGTATTGTCACAAGTATTCATACACCTGTTGAAGACTCAACTTTAGGCCCTATTGCCGTTGATAAGTCTCCAAATGTGTTAAATAAAGTTAATAACACACCAGAGGAAATTGAGAGAGTTCAACAAGGCTTCAGATTAGTTGTTACGTCTGGAACAGCTTCAGCTTATATTGATTATGATGTTGCTGGTAAAACTGGAACATCTCAAACCAATTACTATGGTCCTAAGCGAGAGTATTGGGGTAGAAAAACAAATAACTTAAACTTTATAGGATATTATCCTTCAGAGAACCCTGAAGTGGCTTTCAGTGTTGTTGTTCCGTGGGCTAGTAACGATAAAGATGCAGTTAATAAACACATTGCAAATCGAATCGTAAAAGCTTATATGGATTTACAAAAGAAGTACTTAACAACAACGGAGATTGAAACACAAGAAGTTACAGAAACTGAATAAACTAACACATTAGACATCAGTCTGTCATTGAACATGGCAGGCTGTTTTGTATTTTTAAAACAATAAATATGGAATCACACATAAATCCCTTCTCTTTTCACAAAATAACAATGAAAACGAAAGGGAGTGAACAACTTGGCAAAAAGAACAAAGAAAAATGACCCGCAGCAAAAAAACAAAAAAGGTTTTGATTCAAGTGTAATCGATTCTGAATTCAGTCATGAAGTAGGAAGTACTGACACGAATAAGATACACAAAGATAAAGCGAAGAAAGAAAAAGCTTCTAAAAACAATGGTGAATATAAAGGATAAAAACTTGGTGCTTAGCCAAGTTTTTTCTTATATTTCATAATCATTATTAGTAAGCAAATTTTTAAAGATTATGTTGAATATTTTATTAGTTTCATTATATGATAGAGATAGAAACATACCGACCGGTTAGTTGGTGTGGGAGAAGGAGTGAGATTGGTTGAATTTTTCTTATTCAGAGAAGGTAATATCACTTCAAGAGAAACTACATACATTTATGGAAGAAAATATTTATCCTAATGAATATTTGTACGAACAACAGTTAGGTGAACAACAATCAAGATGGACAACAATTCCTCCTATAATGGAAGAACTCAAAGACAAAGCAAAGGCAGAGGGTTTATGGAATCTATTTCTACCAGATAGTGAGTATGGGGCAGGTCTTACGAATATTGAATATGCTCCGTTATGTGAAATTATGGGGAGGTCACTAATTGCTCCGGAGGTTTTCAACTGCAATGCTCCTGACACAGGCAATATGGAAGTGCTAGTTAGGTATGGAACAGAAGAGCAGAAGAAACAGTGGCTAAGGCCATTATTAGATGGAAAAATTCGTTCTTGCTTTTCTATGACAGAGCCTGATGTAGCTTCAGCTGATGCGACAAATATTTGTGCAACGATTGAAAAAGACGGGGATGAGTATGTAATCAATGGTCGTAAATGGTGGTCCTCAGGTGCAGGAGATCCAAGATGTAAAATTGCTATCGTTATGGGAAAAAATGATCCAGATGCTTCAAAGCATGAACAGCAATCTATGATCCTTGTACCACTAGATACTCCAGGAGTAAAGATTGAGCGGGTTCTTCCTGTTTTTGGATATGATCATGCACCACATGGTCATGCTGAAATTTCTTTTGAGTCAGTTCGTGTCCCAGCATCAAATATGATTCTAGGAGAGGGAAAGGGCTTTGCTATTGCACAGGGAAGATTAGGTCCTGGAAGAATACATCATTGTATGCGTTTAATTGGAGCAGCAGAAAGAGCGCTTGAACTTTTATGTAAGCGTGTACAAAGCAGGGAAGCTTTTGGAAGAAGCCTTTCACAGCAAGGAGTAATTAGAGAGTGGATTGCTGACTCTAGAATTGAAATTGAACAAGCAAGGTTACTAACCCTCAAAGCAGCATATATGATGGATACAGTTGGGAATAAACAAGCTAAAGCAGAAATTGCCATGATTAAGGTTGTCGCCCCTTCTATGGCACTAAAGGTGCTAGATCGTGCCATTCAGGCTTTTGGAGGAGCTGGTGTGAGTGAAGATTTTCCATTAGCAGCTCAATGGGCAAATGCAAGAACACTAAGAATAGCTGATGGTCCAGATGAAGTTCATCGCGCACAAATAGGAAAGCTTGAATTGAAAAAATATCAGTAGACAGTAAGTAAGGAGGGAATGAATTTGCATATTAAGGATTTATTTGATTTATCAGGTAAAACAGCTGTTATTACAGGTGGTGGAAGAGGACTCGGAGAACAAATTGCAGAGGGATTTGCAGAAGCTGGAGCTAATATTGTTTTATGTTCACGAAAAGAAGAGGCATGTGTTGAAGCTGCAAATCGTTTAGCCAAAAATGGCGTTCAAGCACTTGGTCTTCGGTGTGATATTACTAAAAAAGAGGATATTACCTATGTTGTTAATGAAACAATGAAACGATTCGGACAAATAGATATTCTCGTTAATAATAGTGGAGCAACATGGGGAGCTCCTGCCGTAGAGATGCCACTAGAGGCATGGCAGAAAGTAATTGATGTAAATGTGACCGGAACATTTTTAATGAGCCAAGCGGTTGGTAAAGAGATGATTAAACAAAAAAGTGGAAAAATCATAAATATTTCATCTGTTGCCGGGCTAGGGGGAACAGATCCAAATTTAATGGACACAATCGGGTATAACACAAGTAAAGGAGCTGTTATTACTCTTACAAAAGATTTAGCTGCTAAATGGGGACAGTACAATATTAATGTAAATGCTATTGCTCCAGGATTTTTTCCAACAAAAATGTCTAAGGTGATCATTGAGCATGGTAAAGATCATTTCCTTTCAGGAACACCTTTGAAGCGATTTGGTTCTGATCAAGATTTAAAAGGGGTAGCGGTGTTTTTAGCCTCAAGAGCATCTGACTTTATAACAGGTGATGTACTTGTTGTCGATGGTGGAACACATGTGTTATAAAGATAGCTTTATCGCTTTCTATCATTATTCTTTAGGAGGTATGTAAATGGAAAACAATGAAAAGTGGTTTGCAAAGTACACTGATTCAATGTCTAATAATGTGGATATTCCTCATATTTCTCTACCTGAAATGCTTCAAAATACCATTAATAAATACGGAAATCATGAGGCAATTTCTTTCTATGGTAAGAAATTTACGTATCATGAGGTTGCAAATATGGTTTTTGCGTTTACATCAGCACTTCAACAGTCAGGCGTGCAAAAAGGTGATAGAGTTGCGATTATGCTGCCCAACTGTCCACAGTATGTTGTCTCCTATTACGGTGCCTTAAATGCTGGTGGGATTGTGACTCAGCTCAATCCTATGCTTGTTGAAAGAGAGCTAGAGTACATTTTAAATGATGCTGGTGCTGAAACAATTGTTGTTTTTGATAGTATTTACCCGAGAGTAAAGTCTATTCAGTCAAAAACACAGTTGAAAAATATCATTACTGTTAGTCTTCAACCTTCTGGAAAAATTCAGGAAGAGGATGACACATTTGAGAGTTTTCTAGCTAAACAGAACGGTCAGGTTTTACCAGTTGATATTGAGCCGGAACACGATATCGCGGTTTTACAATATACGGGAGGAACGACTGGACGTTCAAAAGGGGCTATGCTGACTCATAGAAATGTTGTGGCAAATGCTGTACAATCTTATGAATTTTTTAAAGAAGAAATTATTATGGGACAAGAAAAATGTTTGACTGTCATTCCATTATTTCATGTTTTCGGAATGTCTAGCTGCATGAATCTTACCATCTTGTGTGGAAACTGCTTAATCATGCTCCCGAGATTTGATTTAGAGGAAGTGCTACAAACAATTAAGAAGGAACAGCCTACAGTATTTCCAGGCGTACCAACGATGTATGTAGCAATTACTAACCATCCAAAAGCTGAGGAATATGGAATTGATTCAATTAAAACGTGCAACAGTGGAAGTGCTCCAATGCCGGTTGAGTTGTTGAATGAATTTGAAAGAAAAACTGGTGCCAAAATTTTAGAAGGCTATGGGCTTTCCGAGGCTTCACCCACTACCCATTGTAACCCGCCATTTGCAGAAAGAAAGGCTGGTACTGTTGGGTTAGGGTTGCCTAACACTGCATATAAAATAGTGGATGTAGCAACAGGTAAACAAGAAGTGCCAATTGGAGAGCTGGGAGAACTGATTATTAGTGGGCCACAGGTGATGAAAGGCTACTGGAATATGCCTGAGGAAACAGCTGTTACACTTAGAGATGGCTGGTTGTTTACAGGTGATATTGCAAGAATGGATGAAGAAGGCTATGTTTCAATTGTGGATCGAAAAAAAGACCTAATTATTGCAAGCGGTTACAATGTCTATCCGAGAGATATTGAAGAAGTTCTCTATGAACATCCTAGCGTTCAAGAAGCAGTTGTCATTGGTATACCTGATGAGTATCGAGGGGAAACGGTAAAAGCATTTATTGTCTTAAAATCAGGGAAAACAGCAACAGAAGAGGAAATGATTGAATACAGCCGTAAACATTTGGCTACCTATAAAGTTCCGAGGTTTATTGAATTTCGGAAGGAATTACCTAAAACAAATGTCGGAAAGATTTTAAGACGTGCTTTGAGGGAAGAAGTATTAAAACAATAAAGAATTCAATCTATTTTACTGATAACTGAAAGGAAAAAATACTTGAATTTAACCATAGTTAAAACTGATGATAGCTCTAAACAAAGACGTCTTAGCCTATGGTATAATCTGAAAAAAGTAGAATAGATTGAGAGGATATGAAAAATGAAAGAGAAAATAAGAGAGCAAAGTATTCAACTATTTGCAACAAAAGGGTTTAAAGAAACATCCATCCAAGATATTGTAGATGCTCTCAATGTCACTAAAGGAACTTTTTATTATTACTTCACTTCTAAGGAACAGCTGTTAATGGATATACATTTACAGTATATTGATGATTTGTTAGAAAAACAGGAAAACATCATTAAAAACGAATCCATGAATTGTAAGGATAAGTTGTATAACATCGTTTATATGCTCATTCATGATATTGAAAAAGAAGGATTAAGTGCAAAGGTGTTCTTTCGTGAAATGCGTAACCTTAATGAAGATCATCTTACATTAATAGTCCCGAAAAGAGATCAATTTCGAATCAATATCCAAAAATTATTAGATGAAGGTATTGAACAAAACGAAATTCGCTCTGATTTACCGACAGATATTGTAACACTTAGTATATTAGGAATGACTAACTGGAGCTATTTTTGGTTTGATCCTCAAGGTAGGGCATCAGATAAGGACGTTTCAGAGGTGTTTATTAAAGTGTTATTAGAAGGATTGGCTGTTTAGTTGCCTGATGATGCAAGATTAACTTGCATCATCAGAAAAAAATTTACAAAAAACATACCGACTGGTTAGTAAGTAAAGGGAGGATTTATTCATGTTGAAAAATCAAGTTAGATCAATTTGTGTAGTTGGGGCAGGACAAATGGGTCATCAAATTGCCATGTTAAGTGCATTAGCTGGATTTGAAACAGTTATTCAAGATGTAAATGTAAATGCTCTTCAAAAAGCAGAATCAACTCTACATACAATAATGGACAAATGGGTAGCAAAAGGGAAAATCAGTATTGAAACCAAGGAGCAGGCTTTCCAAAGATTAATATTTTCAACTGATTTACTGGATTCTGTGCAAGATGCAGATTTTATTATAGAAGCAATTGTTGAAAAATTAGATGCAAAGCAAGAATTGTTCCGTAAGCTTGATGAATATGCAAAGCCAGAAGCAATCCTGGCTTCAAATAGTTCAACAATTGTAAATTCACTCTTAGCTGATGTAACGAATCGTCCTGATAAGGTTGTGAATATGCATTTCTTTTTTCCACCTCTTGTGATGGATTGTGTAGAGGTTGTGAAAAGTGAAGAAACATCTGAGCTTACAGCTCATATGACGATGTTTGTTTGTGAAAAAATGAATCGAACGGCTGTTCTTTTACAAAAGGAGATTTCAGGATTTATTGCAAATCGAATTTTAGGGGCATTACAGCGTGAAGCCGTTTATCTGTATGAAAACGGTTATGCAGATTTTAAAGATATTGATCTTATTTGTAAAAAGGCTCTAAGTCATCCAATAGGACCATTTGAATTAATGGATTTGTCGGGAATCGATGTTGGTTACTTTGTTATGCAACAAAGATTTTCAGAAACTGGTGATCCGGCGGATAGACCTGCTGCATGTATTGAGGAAAAAGTAAAGCAAGGCCATTTAGGAAGAAAAACCGGTAAGGGCTGGTATGAGTATAAGAAAGAAGAGGTAAGAGGCTAATGAATTCAATGATAAAAGTAGAAAAAGAACATTCTATCGCTGTTCTTACAATTGACAATCCTCCATTGAATGTAATGAATCATCAAGTTCTTCAAGAACTAAATTCTCTATTTATAGAGCTTGAAGACGATCAAGACGTAATAGCAATTATTTTAACTGGATCAGGAGAGCGGGCTTTTATGGCTGGAGCTGACATTAAAGAATTTCCTTCTTTAATCGGTAAAAAGGGTATAAAAGAAAATTTTATGTTAACTCATCAAATTCTTAATAAAATTGACAATTGTTCTAAGCCAACAATTGTAGTATTAAATGGCTTAACACTTGGTGGCGGTTGTGAGCTTGCACTAACGTGTGACATAAGGATTGCAGAAGAGCATGTTTCTATTGGATTGCCTGAAATCAAGCTAGGTCTTTTCCCAGGTGGAGGAGGTACTCAAAGGTTACCACGTGCAATTGGGGAGGCAAGAGCAAAGGAAATGATGTTTACAGGTACACCAATTGATGCCAAGAAGGCTGCAAGAATTGGTCTTGTAAATGAGGTTGTCCCTAAAGGTGAAGGGTTAAATAAGGCTCTTGAGTTAGCAAAACAAATTAGTCAGCATTCTCTTCAGGCATTATCTCGGATAAAAAAAGCAGTTGATGAAGGCCTTAGTACGGAACTTTCTAAAGGAATAGAGCTTGAGGCAGAACTGTTTGAAGAGGTTTTTCAAACAGATGACATAAAAGAAGGGGTAGGAGCTTTTATTGAAAAACGCAAACCGGTATTTATTCATCGATAAGGAGCTGAAAAGTGATGAAGCATGAAACATTAGTAAAAGTTCGTTTTTGTGAAACTGATGCCTTAGGACATGTAAACAACACCAGCTTTTTTATTTATTTGGAGGAAGCACGGGTTTTATTTTTTGAAAGCATTGGTTATTCGATGAAAATGGATGGCTGGGAATTTATTCTTGCTTCTACAAAATGTGATTTCATTGGGCAAGCTTTTTTTAATCAAAAGCTAAGGATTGAAACAGAGGTTAGTAAAATTGGCAATAAAAGCTTTCATTTAGCTCACTCCATTATTGATGATGTAACAGGTGAATTGGTTGCTAGAGGTGAGGCAATCATTGTTTATTTTAATTTTGAAATGCAAAAAAGTATGCCAATTCCGAATGAGTTAAAAGAAGCATTACAAAGTCATCATACCCTTATTTAAATTAGTAACGATCTAGTTTATATCCTATTAAAAGGAGTGAAAGTCATGAGTGACATAATTCCAGTCAGAAGTGGAGAGGAGCTTAATGATAAAACAGTTAAAGAATTTTTAATAAATCATTTTCCGCAGCTTTCTGATAAAGATCCCCTAATCATTAATCAATTTGGAACAGGTGCTTCAAATTTAACGTATGAGCTTAAGCTAGGAAACTGGGAGGGAGTGTTAAGAAGGCCACCACTTGGTCCTGTTGCACCTAAAGCTCATGATATGAAACGAGAATTTAAAATTTTGAGTGCCCTTCACCCTTTGTTTTCACCTGCACCGAAACCGTATCTGTTTTCAGAAGACGAAGAGGTGGTCGGAAGTCCATTTCTTATTATGGAAAGAAGGCATGGAATATTGTTAAATACCGATTTTCCTCCCAATACTCCGTCTTCTAATGACCTTGGAGAAAGATTAAGCGAAATGATGATTGATACTCTTGTTCAGCTTCACCAAGTTGATTATAAAGGAACAGTTTTAGAAGAACTGAGTAACCCTGATGGCTTTTTGGAACGTCAGGTTTATGGTTGGATAAAGCGATATCATCGTGCAAAAACAAATGATATTACAATAATAGATGAATTAACAAATTGGCTAGTAAAAAATATTCCTTCTTCACAAGAAGCCACAATCATACATTATGACTTTAAATTCAACAATGCATTATTCTCTCATGATTTTAGTCAACTAACTGGATTGTTTGATTGGGAAATGACAACTGTTGGTGATCCATTAGCAGATGTTGGTGCAGCGTTAAGCTATTGGTGTCAGAACGATGATCCGGACCTATTGAAATATGGACTTGGTAAGCCACCAATCACAGTTAAAGAAGGATTTTATACTAGAAATCAATTTATCGATCGATATGCTGCAAAAAGTGGCCATGATTTGTCACAAATCCACTACTATATGACATTTGCTTATTTTAAGCTAGCGGTCATTTGTCAGCAGATTTATTATCGTTATCATAATGGGCAAACAAATGATAAACGTTTTAAAGACTTTCACCTATATGTGAAAACACTTATTGAGCATGCTGTATCTGTAAGTCGAGAAAAGGCAAGATGAACTAAGGTATGGGCGTTAGGAGATCTCCTTCGAGAAAGGGGGGTAAAGGGTGACAAAGGTACATGTGATTATGAAAAAAGAAGAAATTATTGAGGAGAAAATGGAAGGGAATATTGCAATTGTTTTCGATGTCTTACTGGCAACCTCAACAATTACCTATGCACTTGTAGATGGGGCGAAAGCGGTTATTCCTGTTCATAATGAAGAAGAAGCACGTGTAGCCTCAAATCTTATCAGAGCAGAGAATCACATACTTGTTGGAGAATATGAGGGGAAAACAATTGAGGGTTTTTATGATCCAATGCCAACCATTTTAAAAGACAGCATTCAAGGCAAGCATATGATTCTATCTACAACAAATGGAACAGTAGCAATTAATAAATCAAAAAAAGCAAATAAAATTTATATTTGTTCTCTATTAAATGGAAAAGCAGTTGCAAATACAATTACTCATTTTCATAAAGATGATTCTATTATTATTGTGTGCTCTGGATCTTCAGATCAGTTTTGTTTAGAAGATTTTTATGGAGCGGGGCATCTTATCTATCATTTACAAGAAAGTATGCATTTACAGCTAACAGATTCGGCTAAGGCAGCTCAACTTTTTTATGAAAACAATAAATCTGTTGCTGAAACGATTCTTCTTTCATCAAGGGTAGGAGAAATGCTTGAAAAATATGGATTCATTGATGAAGTGAAATTTGTTAGCCAAAAAGATTGTTATGAAATTGTTCCATTTTTTGACGGAGAAAAAATTATAGCAGGGGGAGAGTGTGTATGACTTTACTAGCTAATAAAGGTGGTAGCTTTTTATATGACTATGATTTACCTTTAAATCTATTTACTCCTGAAGATGTAACAGATGAACAAAAAATGATTGAAAAAACGGCAAAACAGTTTGTAGAAAAAGATGTAACACCTGTTAGAGAGAGAATTGAAAATCAAGATTTTGATAAAGTAGTAGAGTTGTTAAAAAAAGCCGGTGAGCTTGGACTCCTTGCACACAGTGTACCGGAGCAGTATGGTGGGCTAGGTCTTGACAAGGTTAGTAAAGGTATTGTTGGAGAAGTTGTCGGAAGGTCTGGTGGATATGGTGTTGCCCATTCAAATCATACATGTATCGCTACTCTTCCGATCACTTATTTTGGTACAAAGCAACAAAAAGAACGTTACTTACCTAAATTGGCTTCAGGAGAATATCTTGGTGCATATTGCTTAACGGAGCCGAATGCGGGTTCAGATGCTCTGGCGTCACAAACAACTGCAAAACTAAATGACCAAGGAACTCATTATCTGTTAAACGGTACAAAACTTTATATTACAAATGCAATATTTTCAGATACATTCATTGTATATGCGAAAGTAGATGGTGATAAATTTTCGGCCTTTATTGTTGAAAAGAACTATCCTGGAATTTCTTTAGGACCTGAGGAACAAAAGATGGGTATTAAAGGTTCCTCTACAAGAGCTGTTATTTTAGAGGATTGTCTAGTTCCTAAAGAAAATCTATTAGGAGAAATCGGGAAAGGTCATGTTATAGCTCTAAATGTTCTAAATTTAGGGCGGTTTAACTTAGGATCTGCGTGTGTAGGGGGTGCAAAGTATGCATTAGAACTTGCCCTTTCTTATACAAAACAGCGGATTCAATTTGGTAAATCAATTGCTGATTTCCCTGCTACAAAGGAAAAAATTGCCCTGATGTCAGCACGTATATTCGCCGCTGAGTCTATTCAATATCGCACTGCAGGGTTGCTCGAAGAAGTTCTAGGTAACATAACAGAAGATGAAAATATCACAACTATTGGAAAGAAATTAATGGAATACGCTACAGAATGTGCCATCTGTAAAGTATATGGATCTGAAACACTTGATTCAGTCAGTGATGAGGCTCTTCAATTACACGGAGGGGCAGGCTTTATTAAGGAATATACGATCGAGCAAGTTTATCGAGATTCTCGTATTAATCGTATTTTCGAAGGAACAAATGAGATTAATCGCTTGTTATTACCGACCCATTTATTTAGAAAAGCTTTAAAAGGAGAAATTCCTCTAGAAGAGATGGTTCAAACAGCGATTCAAAATTTGACCGTGAACCCAAGTCAAGATAATGGAGAATTTTCTCAGGAAAAGGCGGCAATAAGCGCAATGAGAAACGTTTTTTTAGCTTGTATTGGAGCTGTTTATGAGCAATTCGGCGAAAAACTATTTGATGAACAAGAAACACTAATGAAATTATCAAATATAGCAATAGAGCTTTATGCAGCTGAATCGACTCTTGCTAGGTCAATAAAGTGGGATGATCGATTAAAAAGGTTACTAGCAAGAACAGTCTTGGAACAGTCACTGCTTTCTGTTGAACTCATGTCAAGACAACTTGTGAATGGAGTGGTAAACGGTAAAAAAAGAAGCTTATTGATACAAATGATAACGAGTCACCTTCAATCAGTTGAAGTTACGTCAACGGTAGAAGAAAAGCGTGAAATTGCACGGGCTAAATTTGAAGCTGAACGATTCGTGACGAAATGAGGTGCTGTTAATGAGGTTTTTGAATAAACTTGCTGTTATTACCGGAGCTGGGAGTGGAATTGGAGAAGCAACAGCGATACGCTTGGCTAAGGAAGGAGCAACAGTTGTTTTAGTAGGAAGAACAAAAGAAAAGCTTGAACGAGTTGCTAGAATTATTAATGAATCTAAAGCTTGTGAAAAAGCTATTCCATACCCGGCCGATGTGACTTCTGAGGATAGTATAAAGAAACTTGCTATTTTTTTAGAAAACGAATATCCATCACTTGATATTGTTGTAAACAACGCTGGAGGCTCATCAAAATCTACCATTCTTGAAACTTCGGAAGAGCAATGGGACACAGTACAGGCTGTTAATTTGAAAAGTATCTTTTTAGTTTCGAAAAATCTCGGGAAACTAATGAAAGAACAAAACATAACAGATTACCGTTCAATCGTAAATGTTGCTTCATTATCGGGGTATAAGGCTGGTGCACAAATTCCACATTATAGCTCGGCGAAAGCTGGGGTTATTAATTTTTCAAGAGCTTTAGCATTAGAGCTTGCTCCTTATAAAATTCGTGTTAATTCTGTTTCACCTGGATTTGTTGAAACACCGTTAACTGAGAAGGGGTTGGAAAATGAGGCTTTTATAAAAGCGATTAAACGTAGTACTGCGCTTGAACGCGTTGGGCAACCTGATGAAGTAGCAAATGTAATTGCTTTTGTTGCATCTAATGAGGCTTCATATATGACAGGTTCCGATGTGTTAGTTGATGGAGGCTGGCTTATTAAATAACGGTATGCCAATTCAAAGGTTTTTACTAGTTTATTAAAAGGGAGTCGATCAAATGAGTGATTTATTGATAGAAAGAGAAGGGGCAGTGTTAACTCTTTGTCTTAATAGACCGGAAAATCTGAATGCTTTTAGTGCAGAAATGATTAAAATGTTAACAAAAACATTTCAAGACGCTCAACTTGATGAGGAAGTACGTGTGATTGTATTGAAGGGATCGGGACGATCTTTCTCTGCCGGTGGAGATGTAAAAACAATGGGAACATCAACTGGTTCACAGGTTTATGAACATATTGGTCAATTAAATGAATGCATTAAAGCAATGACAGAACTTGAAAAACCAATTATTGCGGCTGTACATGGTTTTGCAGCAGGAGCAGCTTTTAATTTAGCATTAGCTTGTGACATGATTTTTGCATCAGAAGAAAGTAAATTTGTCATGAGCTTTTCACAAGTAGGATTGATATCTGATGGTGGTGGATTACATTTCCTTCCAAAAATAATTGGGCCTTATCGGGCAAAAGAGCTTTTCTTTTCAGCAAAACCAATAACTGCTCAGCAGGCTTACCAATACGGGATTGTTAACGAGCTTATTCCATTAGATGAATTATCAAGCCGTGTAGCTACAATTGCTAATGAACTTTCACAAGGTGCAGTAAGAGCATACGGACTCATGAAGAAAATTATTCATTCTGCAGGTTCATTAGAAAATGTGTTGGAGATAGAAAGAATTACTCAAACGTATATGATTCAAACGGAAGATCATAAAGAAGGTGTTAAAGCGTTTAAAGAAAAACGGAAACCACAATTCAAAGGGAAGTAGGAGGATATTAAGATGAAAGCTATTCAATTTGAACAATATGGCGGACCTGAGGTATTGAAATATATAGATTTAGATTATCCAAAAAAAAGAGATTTTGAGGTTGTTATAAAAATTGAAGCAATAGGTGTAAACTATGCAGACACAGCAAGAAGAGAGGGACAGTATGTAGTCGATACACCTCTTCCTTATGTACCAGGCTCAGAAGTCGCAGGTACAGTGGTCGAGGTGGGCAAGGATGTTAAAGGAATTTCGGTTGGTAGCCGAGTTGTTACATTACTAAGCTCACGAAAAGCTACGGGTTATGCTGAATACACAGTTGCGGATGGAAGAGCACTTATTCCAGTGCCGGACAATGTGGAGTTTAGTACAGCTGTAGCCTTACCGTTACAAGGGTTGAGTGCTTATCATATATTAAAAACAATGGGAAGACTTGAGAAAGGAGAGACGGTATTAATTCATGCAGCAGCAGGTGGGGTCGGAACATTAGCTGTACAACTTGCTAAATTGTTTGGAGCAGGGAAGATTATTGCTACGGCAAGTACAGATGAAAAACTGGCCTTAGCAAAAGAACTTGGAGCGGATGTTCTAATAAATTATACAAAAGAGGGATGGGAAAAAGAGGTATTAACCGCAACAAATGGAGTTGGAGCAGATGTTGCATTAGAGATGGCAGGTGGAGATGTTTTCCGAAAAACATTGGATTGTTTAGCACCTTTTGGTCGGTTAGTTATTTATGGGGTTGCCAGTGGAGAACAAGCTAGATTATATCCTTCATCTTTAATGGCAGAAAATAAATCGGTTATTGGCTTCTTTTTACCGGGAATTATGAAAAAACAAGAGTTGTATAGTAGTAGCTTAACAGAACTATTAACATATGTTAACGATGGAACACTCTTACTTAAAATAGGTGGAGTTTTCCCCTTAGAAAAAGCAGCAGATGTACATCGTCTACTTCAAAGTAGGAAAACTCAGGGGAAGTTGGTATTAGTTCCATAATCTAAAGGATAATTTTTGCTACAAAACGTGGTGAACTTCAGCAGTATGCATTTAATTTTTATCTACAAAAAAGTCGGAGATTCCGGCTTTTTTAACTTTATTAGTCATAATTCACACCCTATATCATATATTAATTTTGTCGAGGTTATTTTTCATATATTGACAAACTTTTATTACTATGTACAATTATTTTAAAGGTATAAACATTTATTAGTGTAAATTCAATAGGAATTTGTTCGTTATATAAAACTAATGTACTAGTATAGAGGTCATGAAAAAGGGGAAGGGAAGCAATGAATAGTGAAATAACAAATCAAGGGGAAGCTATACAAACACTGGAACTTTATGCTGTTGTATCCTCAAATGGGAGATTTCAATACATTTCTTCTAATTCTTTTGAATTAATAGGCTACACAAGTACTGATCTAATTGGACGATATATAAAAGATTTTATTCATAATGAAGATTTATTTTTAATAGAGAGCTATTTTTATAACGAACATCATTTATATCCATGTTCCATACGATTTTTGATGCAAAATGGCAGATATTTATGGCTAGAATCAAATGTTGATTTTATCCGAAGTAACATCCAAAAAGAAGGACATGATATTATTCTCAAGATGAAAGCATTAACACCACATTCGATAAATGATGCGGCTACCGTTGAAGATCAATCAAATGATGTAATAAATGAACATAATGAATGGGCTATATTACAGGATTTACCTACACCAGTCTTTATTTCTAGGAAAGGTAAGTTACTCTTTGTAAACAAGGCATTTCAAGAGTTGTTAGGTGCTAGATCTTCTGATCAATTAATAGGTAAGCATACGTTTGATTTTATCGATGAATCTTTTCATTCGGTTATTAAAAATAGAGAGTCGCGGTTACATAAAGGAGAAAGAGTAGGTATTATTGAGGAAACATGGCGCAGGATTGATGGGCGTGAAATAAATGTAGAGATCATGGCATCTTTAACAAATGTTGATGGGGGACAAGCAGAAATTGTCATATTAAATGATATCTCATCCCGAAGGAATTTCCAAAAAATTCTTCAAAAGAGTAGGGAACGGTATCAGCGTTTAATTGATAATTCAATTGATACCATTGCAGTTATTCATAAGGATCAATTTGTTTTCATGAACGAGTCTGGTATTAAGCTTTTTGATGCAGAGTGCTACCCTGACTTGTTAGGGCGGAATATATATGATTACCTACATCCTAATGACCATCAAACAATGAAAGTTACATTGAAAAACATACAAGATGGGGTTGCTGATGTTCAAGTAACAAACCAATCTTGGTTAATTTCCAATGAAAAAAAGGTTTTTACAGAAATGGTTTGTATTCCAACTACATATTTTGGTGAGCAAGCTGTTCAAGTTATCCTTCGTGATATTTCGTATAGGAAAAAAACAGAGGAGCTCATGTTACGTTCTGAAAAACTATCTATAGCAGGTCAATTAGCTGCTGGAATTGCCCATGAAATACGAAATCCATTAACTGCGATTAAGGGATTTTTACAAATTATGCATCCCGATTTAGAACATCATCGTCAATATTTGAATATTATCTTTTCTGAGCTGAATCGAATTGAGATGATATTAAGTGAACTTCTTGTTCTCGCGAAACCACAGGAAACAAAATTTAAAAAAACGAATTTAATTACCTTATTAAACGATGTAGCGATGCTACTTGAAACACAAGGTAATATGAAAAATGTTGCTATTGTTCAAAATCATGACAATCAATCTTTATCAATTAATTGTGATGAAAATCATTTAAAGCAATTGTTTATAAATTTATATAAAAATGCTATTGATGCGATGCCTAAAGGTGGAAAAGTATCGGTATTAACAAAAAAATCAAATCATAATGTTCAAATTATTGTTAAAGATGATGGAGAGGGAATTCCTCCAAGCGTTTTAAAAAGAATAGGTGAGCCGTTTCTTACAACAAAAGAAAAAGGTAACGGATTAGGTTTAATGATAAGTTATAAAATCGTTGAAAATCATAATGGAAGTATGTTGGTCGATAGTCAACAAGGAATAGGGAGTACTTTCACCATTACATTACCTTTTATAGAATAAGCAAAAAAGAACCAACGGATAATATTCGCGTTGGTTCTTTTTGTAAATGAGCTACTACAAACTTTTTAAATAATCTTCGATTCGATCCATAGCTTCAATTAATTGTTCCATGGAATAGGCATAAGACAGCCTTACATATCCTTCACCATATGTAGAAAAAGCACTGCCAGGAACAAGGGCAACTCCTGCTTTTTCAACAAGTGAAAGAGCAAATTCAAAGGAAGTTTGTTCAAACTTCTTAATACTTGGAAAAAGATAAAAAGCTCCATTAGGCTTTATCACATCAAATCCCATTTTAACTAAACGGTCATAAACATAATCTAATCGCTCTTTATATGCTGTTTTCATTTCTTCTGCATCATTCAATCCAATTGTTAATGCTTCATATGCTGCTTTTTGAGAAATCGATGTGGCACAGGAGACATTATATTGGTGAACTTTTAATAAATGTTTTGCTACAGAATGTGGTGCAAATAACAAACCAATTCTCCAGCCCGTCATACTGTGAGATTTCGAAAGACCATTGATAACAATTGTCTGCTCTCTTAGATATGAAGCAATTGAGTTGTGTGTCCCGCTATAAACTAATTCACTATAGATTTCATCAGATAAAACAAAAATATTTTTCCCTCTTAAAAGGTTTGCAATTTCCTCAAGTTCTTCACTACTAAGTGTGGCACCTGTAGGGTTTGATGGATATGGGAGAACAATACATCTTGTTTTTTCTGTTATGTAAGAAGCTAGCAATTCAGCAGTTAACTTAAAATCATTTTCAGTTGTATCTACATAGACTGGAACACCACCAGCCAATTTAATAAGTGGTTCATATCCAGGATATACAGGACTTGGTAATATTACTTCACTGCCTTCTTCTAATAATGTTCGGAAAGTACAATCAATTGCTTGACTAGCACCAACTGTAACGATAACTTCATTTTCAGGAGAGTAGGTTAGACCGTATTTTTTTGAGACAAATTGGCATGCCGCTTCACGAAGCTCAAAAAATCCAGCATTGTGCGTATATGTCGTAAAGTCATGCTGAATAGCAGTTACACCAGCATTTTTTACATGGTTAGGTGTTGTAAAGTCCGGTTGACCAATAGTTAGAGAGATAACATTCTCATAGTCAGCCACCATGTTAAAGAACTTTCTAATGCCTGATAATTCAATTTCCTTAACTTTTGAGTTAACCAAATGCTCCATACTAAAAAACCTCCTATAAAATCTTTTTTAAGCATCAAAATTACTAATCATATTGTGTAGAAGGTTAGTAAATTAATGAATGCAAAAATAAATGAACTAAAAAGTTTCATAACAGTTATTTTACCATTTTTCTTATACAAGTCATCCTTTTCTAACTCGTTTAGTCAATCTACAGAACGGGAATAGTAATAGAGAATGTAAAAAGAGGGTAGTGAAGAAATTGATTAGAACTTTAGCAATAACAACAGAGGAAGAGGTTGTCTATGACCTACCTCTGGGTGAACTAAAAAAAGGAAACATAGAGTGGTATTGGGTTGACTTTCAAGAGCCAACCGATGATGAAGTGAAAAAGCTATCATCTTTTTTTCATTTCCACCCACTAGCAATTGAAGACTGCTTAGAGTTTGTTCAAAGACCTAAAATGGATTTTTATGACCATTATTTTTTTGTTGTCATTCATTCCATTAACCAAAGTACATTAGAAGCGGATGAGATTGATCTTTTTGTTTCAAATCGCTTTATCGTTACTTTTCATAAAAACCCTGTTAGGGATATAACAAACATATGGCAACGTGTAAAAAAAGAAATAAGCCTTCAAAAAAGCCCAATGCAAATCTTGTATCAAATCGTTGACAAGATTGTTGATGAATATTTTCCTCCTGTTTACAAATTAGAAGATTCAATAAATCAGGTAGAAGATAATACTAGTGATCAAACAATAAGTGAACTAATGGAACAAGTATTTGATATTAGATCAGAGTTAAATAAATTAAGAAGAACCATAGTCCCGATGAGGGACCTTCTCTATCGAATCATCTCCTCATCAAGGCTCAATTCACTAAAGGAAAAGCATATTTATTTTCAAGACATTTATGATCACTTGTTAAAGCTAGTTGAAATGATTGATGCTAACAGAGAATTATCTTCTGATATACGTGATAGCTATTTATCAATAAGTTCTGATCGCATGAACAGAGTCATGATGACGTTAACAGTTATGTCTTCAATTTTTCTGCCTTTAACGTTTATTGCAGGAGTTTACGGTATGAATTTTCAATATATGCCTGAATTGACGGGGAAATATAGCTATTTTATTGTGCTTGGACTTATGGGCATAATCGGACTTGGTATGGTATTGTTTTTTTATAAAATGGGATGGTTTCGATTTCATAAAGGAACAAAATTGTAACGACGGACAAATATCTCTTGAACTCTACGTACTATGTAGTAAGATACAATTAGTACTTATTTACTAGAAGAGGTGGTAAATGATGAATGATATGAACTCATTATTAACCGAAGAAGAACAAAAAATCATTACGAAATTAGAATCAGAAATGCTTTTTGCCCTTACTGTCTCACATATGACTTTTTATAAAAATGAAATCCAAGCAATCATTTCACAGGCAAAACGTAGACATTCCTTTCTTGAGAAGCTCGAAAAAGAAGCATTAGTATAAAAAAGAGGTTCCTTCTGGACTTGAGAAAAAGTCTTAATGGGAACCTCTTTTTTATTTGAGTGATAATGACTATCTTCCTAAGTAATCTTTCATAAGGAATATGATAGGTCCTTTTGTTTAGTTCTTATTGATTACGAGGGCGTGTTTTTTCTGCCTTTTTATTTGTAGAAGTAAGTTCTTTTGAGAACTCAGGGTCTGTTAAAGGTTTTGCTGTTTGAAGACCTGATTTTGAACGTACATTTCTCTTTGTCATGTAATTGCCTCCTAATATAATGTAACAATACCCTTTTATTTTTAACGAATCATATCATTTTATTTTAACAATTTCTACCTTAATGGAGGTATGATATAAGAAAGGTGTTTCTAAAAAGAGGAGGTTTCATTAATGAATAATCATAGTTTAAGTATTGCTTATCACAAGTGGGCAACTTTAAAGGTGGTAGGGCATATCCAAACCTTACCTAAAGAGATCCATAAACAAGAAATAATAAGTGTGTTCCCCTCATTATTTGATACACTCTTACACATGATAGAGGTAGATGAACTATGGCTATCAAGAATAAAAAATAGAGAAATTAGCATAAATGAAAATAACACAATCGAACAACTATTTGAAAATTATGTAGCGTTACTAAATGAATATGAACAACTGGAACATGATGTTTTCGATCAATTAGTTACATATAAAAGTTCAGAGGGAATAGCATATGAAAATACATGTTATGAGATCATTCAACATGTAGTAAACCACGGTACTTATCATAGAGGAAATATTTCAGCAATGTTAAGACAATTAGGTAATAAAACAGTATCTACAGATTATATTTATTTTCTTAGAGAGAGCGTGGACATAGAAAGGTAACTAGGAGGAACCGTAACAACGGTTCCTTCCTGAGTTAACGACAACTAAATGATTGAATACGATCTAAATCAATACCGAAATAAACCCAACGATATTGACGTCTGCGCCAACGATATCCTGCGATAGAGTTGCGCCCTACAAATGTTGGATAGAACCAGAAGCCACGTCCATTGTTTAAACGAATATATGTGTATCGATATAAACAACCACGAATTCCACCTGGATCTACAGCAAAAACACTTGCTTGACCTTGTGATTGAAGGGGTGGTATTTCACTTGGTGATGGACCAGGGGGAGGGCCTGCTTGATCAAATCCACCTCCAAATCCACCTTGACCGTAGCCAGGCGGTCCAAATGGAGCTTGTTGATCAAAATCATTTTGAAAAGGATATTGATCAAAACCATTACCAACTGGTGGCCCATAAGGCGGGAATCCGGGCACTTGAATTGAAAACTGACGATATGGATACATATTTTTCTCTCCTCTCATGAACCTTCGTATTACATTATGCAATAAAATTAGATAGGTGAATGTCCCGGATTTGTTTTTTTGTATTGATAAGTGGGGAAGGTATCATTCTGATGAAAACACGGCGGAACAAAAAAAGATAATGAAAAAGAAATTTCTTCTCCATTATCTTTACTTGTTATTGTTGTGGTGCACAACAATCCTTCTTAGCATTCAAATCATAGCTCACATAACAGCTATCTTCTTGTAACTTACAGAGTTTTTTTACTTCTGCAGCAATTTTACTAATCTCATCTATTGAATGGTAAATATGATTCTGATTTGTAATAGTAGCTATAGAGAGAGCTACTAATGGTATTTTGTTGAAATTACCGTTACGATCTTTTGTGTAAACAAATTTATTATTCCAGTCATGAGGATCATAATATTGTTTTATGCGAACTTCATATTCCTGGATAATAAGTTGGCAAATCTCTTCATAATGGTAATGAGGAAGAATGGCTACAAAATCATCTCCACCGATATGTCCGACAAAGGCATCTCTATCATCAATTAATAAAATATTTTTGCTTAATAGGTTGGCTACTTCTTTTATTAACAAGTCACCTTTTTTAAATCCATATGTGTCGTTGTATTCCTTGAAATGATCAAGATCAACATAAAGAAATGAAAATTCTTTTTGTTTATTAGTAAGAAATTCATTCATCTTTTCTTCAATAAGAACATTTCCAGGTAATCCTGATAAGGGGTTAGTATACATTGCTAGATTCACTTGTACTTCAGCTAGCTTAATCAGCAGATTTTTTATACTGACTATTCCCTTTAGCATTTGATCTTTAGTAACAACTACATAATCATACAGGTTTTTTTGGCTACGTCCCATTGCTTTTGAACTAACGACAGTAATTGCTTCAGTATGTTCGACAATAAGTGGAGCTGTATCCATGACTAGATCAATTGGTCTTCCCATAAAAAGATCAAAACCATATTTGGTAGAAATTTTTTGGTAAAATTGTGCTTTCATGACAAGTCCAACGGGTTGATTTTCACTAGTAACGACGATTCCTTCAAGATCAGGTAAATCTTCAAAAATCTGATTTACCTCCGAACTTTTTGTTTTTATTGAAACAACTGGTACTTTTTCGATAATATCTCCAATGGTTACCATGTACTCACGACTCCTATTTTAATGAACAGGCTGATATATTACCTACTATTGTACTATAAAAACAGAAGATTTTTGTTAAATAAATGTAAATTTTTCAGGATTGAGAAATAATATGAATGTTTTCCCTCGTTAGATTAAAGTAAATAGGTATAAATATCTATATTGCTTTTTTGCCTAAAACATTGATATCCTATACTTATTATTGAATCATCATCATTGGAGGATCATTTTGTTATCACTTATAAAACCACTTATTGTGAATATTACCATTTTATTTTCATTAACATTTAATGCTAATTTGTTCTTACCATTTCAAAAAAACGTTAAACTAACATTAAAATATAAATCAATATATGGTTTTTTAGGTGCATTTGGTGCATTGTTATGTATGGCATATCCTATTGAGACGTTAGGAGAAACAAATTTTGATTTGCGTATGATTGCGATTATGGTTGTAACCTTGTATGCTGGGTGGATTCCTGGAAGTATCATTGTTATGATTGTATCAATTGCACGATTTATTATCGGAGGATCTTTTTTACATATTGGAATTATTGTTTCTATAGGTGCTTTTGTTATTGCTCTATTGTTTAGAAAACAGTATTTAAATGCAGCAAATCGATTTGTAAGTGCTTCATTTATCTCAATCATTTATTTTTTATTATATATAATCGTGATTTATATTAATATCGATTTCTTAGATGCAAAGTTTTACTGTATCTATTTTTTAGCCTTTTTTGGAACATATATGGCTACGATCTTTATTATTGAAACCTTAATGAAGTCTAATAAACAATTTGATGAAATGGTATACATGGATAAGCTGACAACAACAGGTCAAATGGCAGCATCAATTGCTCATGAAATACGAAATCCTATTACAACTGTAAGAGGTTTTATCCAGTTAATTCAACAAGATACGGTTGATCAAAAATTAAAAAAGTTTGCTCCTCTTATACTGGAGGAATTGGACCGCACAAATAATATCATTACTAATTATTTGAAGTTAGCGAAACCAGAGTCTTTTGAATTAACGAAGGTGGAGCTAAATACAATTCTAAGTGACTCTATAGAATTATTACGTCCTTTAGGGACTTTCTCAAATGTATCCATTGAATTTACTCCTTTTAGAGAAAGTTGTTTTGTAAAGGGGGATATACAGCATATAAAACAATCTTTACTAAATATTATAAAAAATGCGATCGAGTCCATTGAAGAATGTGGAGTAATCGTTATTCAAACTGATATAGATCGAAATGAAGGAAGGGCTATTATTAGCATTGAAGATAATGGAAAAGGGATGACAAAAGAAGAGTTAAAACATATTGGTTTACCTTTTTACACAACGAAAACAAAAGGTACCGGTTTAGGAAGTATGATCACAAATCGACTAATTCGACAAATTGGGGGAACGATAGAATATAGCAGTGAGTTGGGTAAAGGAACTGCTGTTACGGTTACTTTTCAGTTAGTCTAATGGTTTCTCTATATAAAATGGAAAGCTGACAATTCATAGTCAGCTTTCCATTTTTATTATCGTTGTAATTTTTCGACCTTTTGTGTTTTTAAGTCTACCATATACCATGCTTCACTGTTTTCTTTTTCTCCTTCAAGTGAATAGACATGGATTATATAATGACCATTTTCTAAGTGGTCATATTGAACAATTGTATTTTCATTATGCTCTGAACCTATTTTCTTCTTAACTAATTTCTCAGCTTCAGTAGGATGTAACGGATCATCGTTATTATCCAGATTTACTTCTTCTCTTGATTCAACTAGTAGGTCATCATTTCTTTTTATTTCATCATTGCCTGTTTGAAGTAAACCTTGTTCCTGCTCCACTTCTGCTCCATTCATTGCTTCATCTTGGTTGTTCGTATTACAAGCTGTACAAATTAATACAGTCATAAATATTACAAAATATTTCATAATCCACCTCGCGACTTTTATCATAACTCATGCTTATTTTGTTAAATCAGCGTGTTATTTATGCGAAATGAATGCTATCTGGACAATAAAAAAGACAGATATAAGCTCTGTCTTTAATGTAATGAATGAAAGATAAAGTTTAACAAAAATAAAAATGCAATAATATAAAGAGGTGGTTTAACATCTGTTTGTCTTTTAAGTACAATCTTTAAGATCGGATACATAATAAATCCGAATGCCATACCATCTACAATACTATAGGTAAATGGAATTAAAGCAATAATTAGGAATGCTGGGAAGCTCTCACTAAAGTCGTTTAAATCAATATGCTGGATATTTTGTATCATTAAACTTCCAATTAATATTAGTATAGGAGCTATTGCGCTATCGGGAATTATTCTTACAAATGGTAAGAATAAAAGTGAAGTTAAAAATAAAACTCCAGTTGTAAGTGATGTTAAACCAGTTCTTCCACCAGCAGTAATTCCAGCTGCTGTCTCAACAGTACTTACCGTAGGACTTGAGCCGAAAATACCAGAGGTAATTGTTGATAATGCGTTAGCTTGTAAAGAGCGATTATATCGCTGTGGACGATTAATCATATGTACTTGACCAAATACTAAGCCAATGTTCTCAAATACGATAACCATTGTTAAAGAAAACGTTGCTGTCCAGAAAGCAATATCAACCATATTTGCAAAAGACATAGCCAAAAAAACCTCTTTATACATAACAAATGCATCAACTGATTTAAAAGTAAAATCATAGTTGAGCTGACCAAAGCATGCTGAAAGAATAGTCCCAAATAATATACTAATTAGAAAGTTACCAGGTATTTGTTTGGAAAATAATATAACAGTTGTAATTAAAGTGATAAGAGTCAAAAACACAGTTGGTTCACTAAAATTACCTAAGGCTACGAATGTTTCTTTACTTAAAACAACAATGCCGCCTTTTTGTAGACCTATAAATGTTAAGAAAAAACCAATTCCAACTGTTATGGCTTCTTTTAAAGACAGTGGGATTGACTCCGAGATTATAGTTGAAAGCTTTGTAAAGGCAATAATAGTAAACAGAATACCGGAAACAAAGACAACTGCCAGACCTTCTTGCCAAGTTAGCCCCATCCCCAACACAATAGTGTAAGTGAAAAGTGCGTTAACTCCCATGCCAGGAACAAGGATTATAGGCGTATTTCCGAATAACCCCATAATTAAACAACCCGCGACAGATGTCAGAACTGTTGCTATTATCCCTGCTTCTAAAGGTATCCCCGCGTCGGCTAAGATAGAAGCATTAACAACGACAATATAGACAATAGTGAAAAAAGAAACGGATCCAGCAAGTATTTCCTGTTTTATTGACGTTTTATTTTTAGTTAATTGAAAAAACTTATCCAATGTAGACCTTCCTTAATTGTGCCCCTCAACCCAACCCATTGAATACGAAAAAACGATCCACTACAGGATTATAACAAGAGTGTCACAAAAATGCATTTAATTTTTGTTTCTTTATATTTACAAAGTACATTACTATCATGTCATAGAACTGATATAAAAATGTAAACAACATAGAAAATAAGACCAATTATGAAGTTAATAATGCAATCTCAACTAAAATTGAAATGAGTCAAGCTTAGAAGGGAAAATGAGTTAATGGAAATGGATTGAAAAGTGGGGGATTTATTAATTATATGTTTGAGACAACCCTGAACTTTCATATACATGTGTAGAGCGTAGAGAAAGGGTGTGGTGTCTCTGGCACGAAAAGTTTGGGGCGTTGATTCAGCATATACAGTTAATCAAGAGTTATATGATTGTGTAAGAAAGCGATTTGGTTTACCTAAGTTTTGGGGGAGATACTTAACAGATATTCCTAAGGTTTCAAACGGTTTAACTAAACAAGAAATCACTTTTATCAGAAGTAAGGGGATAAAAGTATTACCTATTTATAATGTTATTAGAGAAGCCGTTGGCTATGATGAAGCGCAAATTGCCGTAAGAAATGCTGTTTATCATGCCAGAAGACTTGATTTACCTCAAGGTACGGTTCTGTTCGCAAATGTTGAAAATTTCTTTAATGTTGATTCAGCTTGGATAAGAGGATGGGTCGAAACACTCTTACCGACCGGGTATCAATCGGGATTTTATCATGATCCGGTTGAAGGGGATTTTACTCAAGCTTATTGTCAGGCTGTTCAGGAGAATAATGAAATTGCCCTACAAACCATTTTATGGAGTGCAGAACCTGAACCAGGAGTAACTTCTGAAAGAAAAGCCCCTAAGTATAATCCGGCAACTCCAAACTGTAAGGCAAATGTTTGGGTATGGCAATATGGCAGGGATGCAATGAAATGCCAGATAGACACTAATCTGGCAGATGAAAGAGTATTAAATTATTTATATTAGTATAAAAGCTTGGAATGAACTCCAAGCTTTTGCTTATAGACTGAATCAAGATAATCGTATTAAAATACTAAAACAATTGCTGCTAGGACATGGTATTTCTATAAACTCAAATAAAATCCTTTAAGTTTTTAAAATATTTGCCGATATAATAAGTACAAATGTATTCAGATGGAAGGAAGAAGAAAATGGATCAACAAAAAGGGATTTTACTTGAGAGTGGAACAAATGAACTTGAAATTGTAGAGTTTAGCGTAGGTAAAAATAAATTTGGTATTAACGTAATCAAAGTAAAAGAAATTATCCAGCCAGTACAAGTAACGCAAATACCACATTCACATCCAAATGTGGAAGGAATCATAGATATCAGAGGGGAAATTTTGCCTGTCGTAAGTGTTTCTAGAGCGCTAGGTTTTGGACAAGATGAGGCAGTAAAAGATGAAAAATTTATTGTTACAGAATTTAATCAAACAAAAGTTGTTTTTCATGTACATGCAGTTACACAAATTCACCGAATTTCCTGGGATAAAATAGAAAAGCCATCTGGAATGTATCAAGGCTTGGAAAGTCAAATTACAGGAGTAGTAAAAATTAACGGAGAGATGATTCTTCTGTTAGACTTTGAGAAAATTGTTGTTGATATCAATCCAGAGTCAGGGATTAATGTTGAAAGTGTAAAAAAGCTCGGGTCAAGAGAAAGATCGGAAAAAAAATTAGTTATTGCAGAAGATTCACCGTTATTACGTAAATTATTGCAGGAAACGCTTAATGAAGCTGGATTTCAATATATTGAATTCTTTGAAAATGGTAAAGATGCACTATCCTATTTAAAGTCGATTGTAGAGGCAGGCAAAGCAATCGAAGACGAGGTGCAATTAATTATTACTGATATTGAAATGCCACAAATGGATGGACACCATTTAACAAGAAGGATAAAGGATGATCCATTATTAAGTATTTTACCAGTTATTATCTTTTCTTCCTTAATTACGAGTGACCTTCGACATAAGGGCCAGATGGTAGGGGCAAGTGAACAAATAAGTAAACCTGAAATAAGCACCCTTGTACAAAATATCGATCAGTATGTACTTTAATATACAGAAGACTGCATAATATGCAGTCTTTTTGTAGTACAACTAAGAGGGAAAAATATGCATTGGGGACGGATTGATCGAGATCATTCTGGTTTATAATAAAGCAATCATTTAGTTATTAGTGGCTAGAGGTGAAGATATGGAGATTCTTCTAAAAGCAAGAGATTTTGCTAAGAACGCACATAATGGACAAAAAAGAAAAATAAGTGGAAAACCATATTTTACACACGTAGAAAATGTGGCAGCTATACTTAAACAATCCGGTTTTCCTGATAGCGTCGTTGCAGCAGGATATCTGCATGATGTTATCGAGGATACCGACGTATCCCAAGAGGATATTAGAGAGATATTTGGCGAGGAGATCTTGCAGCTTGTTTTACATAATACAGAAAACAAAGAGTTGGAATGGGAGCAAAGAAAACAAGCTACCATACTAAAAGCAAATGAATCATCGTTTGAAATTAGAGCATTAATAGCAGCGGACAAACTAGATAATAGTAAGGATTTACTGAACTTTTACCAACAATATGGAGACAAAGTGTGGGAGTTTTTTAATAGAGGGTATGAAAAACAAGCTTGGTATTATAAGGAATTAACAGAAGCTTTATTTAAAAATGTAAATGAAACCGAAGTTCCTGATTTTTTTCATATTCTTAGAAGTAATGTTGAACATCTATTTAGTCAGAAAGAAATGTAACTTCTAAAAAGGCAAAAGAAAAAGCCACTTACGATAATGTGGCTTTTTTGTATTTATCTGTAGCTCTCACCTAATCTTTTAAAAACCGGCTTTTCATATGTACGTGCTTTGTTTGTACGATAATTGTGTGATTTAGGTTTTTTCTCTTCCTTCATTCCAACGTAATTTTGTAAGAGAATCTTGGCCTTAGTTAAGGACATGTGTGTTTTTGGGTTACGATAAGTTGAATTTAATGAACCTAAATGTGGAAGTTGATCGAAGTCATCTTTTGTAGGAGGCATATGAAAGTAATACTCCCCAGCTAAAACTAAAACATCAGATTGCTGTTGACTTAATTTTGGATTATTTGAAAAGTGAAGTCCTTTTTTAGTTGCTTTTCCTTCTTGGACAAGCTTAAGTAATGCTTTCTTTTTTAAAGCATAAAGATATTTTGGGTTTGGTGCAGTTTTTGCATGACGGTTAACCACGTAAATAGCACGTGCGAGGTTTTCAATTGTTGGGTTTAATCTTGGATCGAGCCGCTTATGATCGTCCATTGGTTCTCTCCTTTTCTTGTTACACTTTCAGTTTGTATCTATCTTATATAAATTATACTTGGTCAGTAGTAAAATGCAACTAGAAAAGGGTATTTAATTGCAAAAATTCATTAAAGTCTGTAAATAGAAGCATACGTCAAAACGAATGCTTCTATGATAGATTTTCTCAAAAGTTATACGCTTTTCTTAAGTTGATCGCTAGCCAACTGTTCATTTTGTCTCATATAGCTTATGAAAAGTTGAGCATATCTTGGATCCCACTGAGACCCTTTTCCTTCTTCTATAATTGCTAAAGCTTTTTGAATAGGCATACCTTTACGATATGGACGATCAGATGTCATAGCATCAAAAGCATCAGCAACAGCCATAATCCTACCGAAGAGAGGAATATCTTCCCCCAGAAGACCTTCCGGATAACCTAATCCGTCATATCGTTCATGGTGATATTTTACACCTGGAATAAGTGCATCCATCTCCACTTTAGGCTGAACTTGGGAGAGAATGGTTGCTCCGATAACAGGATGGGTTTTTATTTCATTAAATTCCTCATCCGTTAAGCGACCATCTTTCAATAAGATATCATCTCTAATGCCTATTTTTCCAATATCATGTAATAAAGCTGATTTTCTTAATAAATCTAGTGTTTCCTTATCTAACTGAGCTTGTTCACCAATTAAAACTGAATACTTTGCAACCCTGACTGAATGACCAGCAGTATATGGATCACGTGCATCTAATGCTAGTGCTAGTGTTGTAAAAAGACTGTCTAATAGTTGTTTGTTTATTTGATCCCTTCGTTTAAGACCACTAACCATTTGATTATAGCCGGATATTAATTTGGAAAATTCATCAGAATACACATCTTTTTGATAAACAAGATTACCTTGCTGAATTTGTTGCATCGCATCTTCAAGTGTTTGGATAGGTTCTGCTATATTATGAAATAATAAATACGCACCATAAAAAGCAAATAATATCGAAACAACTAAAACGATAACAGCCCAACTCCAGTATTCTGTTAATAATGGGATGGAGGCTTCGGTAAATCGAAAATGAGTGGCTAAACTAAATAATAACAAAGGAAAAATACCTATAAAAATTGCACTATACAATACTTTCTTTTGAATTGAAATGTATATATGCGATTGATGTGAAAAGTCCACGTCGTATAAATTCTGACTTTGATCTCTAATATAAACAAGTATCGGCTGTATAGCCTTGGTAGCTAAAAAGAATTCTATAATAGCATGCATTCCTGCTATAAGTACAGAAGCACCGAAAGCAATTCCAACATAATACAAAGGAAAAGGAAGCATTTCATTGTTAATATAAATGTAGCTCATTGCCATGGCAGGTATAGAAAATCCAAATAAATGTGGACCGAAGATTCTATATACACTAAGAATAGGTAATCGATGTGTTTGTTTAAAAGATAATCTTAAGTCATCAAGTGATGGTTGATCATTCAAGAATGTCCTTTTTATTGGTCTGATCATAAGTGAAAATACAATACTTTCAAGTGAAAGCATACATAAAAGTGAAAGGCAGATTATTTTACCCAATATAATGGTTTCATTTAATTGAACATCTATTGTTGTAAACATGAAAAGTGCTCCAACTCCAAATACTGCAAGTAAGGAGCCAAATATATAGTTTCTAAGTAGAATCAATAAAAAATGTCTAAATATCGTATGTCGCATTTGCTCACAACCTAACATAAGTGGTAAAGAATAAAGTGTCACCATATATATCGGCTAGAAATGATAAATATTAAGGGGATAAGAGACAAGGATGACTCTTTGGGAAAGTCATCCTTTTTAGATTGAGGTGATATTTGCATTAGCTTTATGATTCAATCTTCTTTGCTTTCTCTCAAATGCCTCACTTAATTTTGGAAGTGTGAAGGCATAGAAGAGGGAAACTAGTAAAATAATAGCGGCAATTCCGTAATAGAGTAAATCAATTTCCTCAATGATTTTTGGGAATAAAAGTGCAATAAGACCTAATGTCATAGATTGTGCAAACATCATTAGTGGGTCAATCCATCCACTAACACGGCCCATAAGTTTAGGATGGACAATTTTAGGCATCCAGCCGCCAATTGCTATATTAATTGGACCTAAGCATGTCCCAATAATAAACACGATAATAAGAAAGATCGATATTCTATCTGTAAAACCTAAAAAGAAAACGAGCAAACTTGTTAGAAAGATTGGAAAGATCATTAATTGATGTGGCTTAAACTTCGAGGCAATTAATGTTCCAAGACCACTTCCTGTTAATAATCCTAAACCTAATGAAATGGCGAAAAGGGATGCATACCATTCATAGTTTGTAGGTGAGAGTTCATATTTCATTGTAAACATAGGTAAGATAGCAAATGCTCCATTAAAAAAACCAAAAACAAAAAAGCCAAAGATTAAAGAAGCTAACAGTCGATTTTTAATAATATAAAGTATTCCATCTTTAAAATCGACAAATGAAGATTTAATACTAACATCTTTCCATTCTAACCTTCCATTAGGAAGTCTTGCAGAAGATGGTATCTGACATGACCTAATAAGTAAGCCAGAGATAATAAAGCTTACAAAGTCAACAGCAACTGCACCATGTATTCCGATTGTTTTATACATTGCTGCACCTATGCCGACTCCAAACACCATAAAAATACTAAAAAGCATTTGATTTAGTCCAGCTGCTTGTGCATATTGATCTTTGTTTAAAATCCCTTGAACAAGACTGTTTTCAGCAGGGAAAAAGAATTTTGTTACAGCACTTCTTAAGAAAAGTACCAGAAAAATAAGAGGGATAGAGTTAGTGAAAAGTGAACCAAATAAGATAACGGTTAAAGCTGCGCGTATCCAGTCACAATTTTCAGCTACTTTCTTACGATCAAATCTGTCTGCGACAACTCCAACGATGAAAAAAACGAGAATGGTAGGTAATGAATACATCAGCTCTGCTATTGTTGCATAAGAAGGCTGATGACTAAAATGATCCAGTAAATAAAAGGCAAAAGCCATATTTCCTATTGTTGTACCCATTTGCGAAAAAAGGGCAGCATAGAATAATTTAACAAAGTTACGATTACGAAAAATTTTCATTTGTTCGCTCCTTATTTTCTTCGTCCATATCTACAATTGTCATTATAAGGTAACAAATAAAGTTTTGATACGTAAATTACAAAATCTTAATAAAATCTTAAGGTCTTATCATTACATTAGTACCATTAGGAACTAGTGAAGCTAGTTCTAAAACATCGCTGTTGTACATTCTAATACATCCTTGTGAAACGGCTTTACCAATAGAAGATGGGTTGTTTGTTCCATGTATTCCATAGTGGATTTTAGACAAGGAAAGCCACATTGCCCCAAAAGGTCCACCAGGGTTTGGTTCCCGATTTACAATGACAAAATCTCCTACAGGTGTAGAACTAACTATTTTCCCTACGGCAATAGGGTATTCTTTCATAACTTGTCCGTTTCTGTTTAGGGTTAAACGTTTATTGGATATAGATATTTGAATCGAATAAGGAATGGTATCAGGATTAGGTAAACCTGGAATCGTTATTTTTTGTCCAATATAGATAATATTAGGATTTTGAATTGAGTTTGCTGATAATAGCTTATTTATAGTAGTTCGGTAATTAGCAGCTATCAGGGCAAGGCTTTCTCCTTGTTTAACAATATGAATCATGTTAATACCTCCATTTATAATAGACACTGTTATACAGAGATTTTTGTGAAAAAAGAAATCAATATAACTTATGTATGGATATGGTATAATGTACATTAATTTATTCCTAAAAGATGACGTTTACAGTAAGATATCAAATAAATGTTTAATACTTTATTCACACAGTTGTATGTAATTTATATATGTAAGGGTGTTGAAATTGAATCAAGAAAAATATGCAATAGTTGATATCGGATCAAATACAATGAGACTTGTTATTTACTTACGGGAGAAAAGCGGAAGATTAAAAGAAATTGAAAATGTAAAGGTAGTGGCACGTCTTAGAAACTATTTATCAGATGAGGGAGTGTTAATGGACGAAGGAATGTCAATTTTAATTAACACGCTTCTTAGTTTTAAGGAGGTAACAAATCATCATAAATTAGATGAGGTAAAATGTGTGGCCACCGCTACAATCCGCCAAGCCAAAAATCAGCAAACAGTTCTTGAAAAAGTAAAAGCTGAGACTGACTTTGTGATTAGAATCTTATCAGAGTATGAAGAAGCCTATTTTGGTTATTTAGCTGTAGTTAATACAACACCTTTTGATCATGGTATTACAATTGATATTGGTGGAGGAAGTACAGAGCTTACGTACTTTGCCAATCGAAAATTAATAAGTTATCACAGTTTTCCTTTTGGAGCGCTATCTTTAAAAAAACAATTTATAAAAGGTGACGTTCCAACTCCGGATGAATTAAAAAAGTTAAGAGCGTTTATATATGAACAGTTTCAAACACTTGATTGGGTAAATAACAGAAAGCTTCCAATTATCGGTATTGGAGGAAGCGCGAGAAATATGGTTCAAATACACCAAGAACGTATCGGATACCCAATTGCAGGTGTTCATCAATATTTAATGAATAATGAGGACATTAATGAAATCAACCAATATCTTCAGTCATTAACGTTTTCAGAGTTACAACGAGTCGAAGGGCTCTCTAAAGACCGAGCAGATATTATCATTCCTGCTGTTGAGGTGTTTTCTTGTTTAGTGGAGGTTGTAAACACAAATAAGTTTGCATTAAGTAAAAAAGGTTTGCGAGATGGTGTTTTCTTTGAGGAACTTACAAAGGAATTTGGAATAAGTATTTTCCCTAATGTTATTGAAGAGAGTTTTTATGAATTGGCAACAGATTACAGCATTAACTTAAACCATGTTTTTCATGTAACTACAAATGCATTAATGATAACTACTCTTCTTGGTAAAGCTGAATTAGCTTCATTTAATAAAGAAGATGAGCTATTACTTAAAAGAGGTGCATTTGTTTATGACCTTGGTTCATATATTGACTCGGAATCAAGCAGTCAACATACTTTCTACCTTCTAGCTAATAGAACAATTGATGGATTGCTTCACCGAGATCGGATTATTATCGCATTGATTGCTTCTTATACAAGTAAAACAAATTTCAAAAGATATGTTTCTTCATATAGTGATTGGTTCACAAAAGATGAGTTAGCAAAGTATAGAATGTTAGGAGCTATACTAAAATTTGCATATAGTTTAAATGCGACGAAAAGAAATATTATTAGATCCCTTGATTTGAAGCTTGAGCAGGGGAAGTTGGTTTTCGATGTTACATGTAACAGAGATTGGAAGCCAGAGCAATATCAAGTTGAAAAGCAGAAGAAACATTTGGAAAAAGTATTGAAAAGGTCAATATCTATTCATTTTGTTGAAGAATAAAAAGATAGATCACTGTTGATAGTAAATGTCGAATGTACGTTAAGTTTTAATAACAACTTGTTAGAGGAAGTTATGCTAATCATTATTTATCTAAGTTTGGTATTGTCTAAATTTATTCATAAGCTAACTATTATTTACATAAAATTAATAAAAATTTACATAAATTTTACAATTTGAGTAGTACCATAGTGCTATCATGTAAACAATAGATATTTGTCGAAAAAGGGTGGCTTAAAATGAATACAATAAATAAAAACGCTGTAGATCTACAGAGTCCGCTATATTATAACAACAGAGAACTAAGCTGGCTTGCTTTTAACGAACGAGTTTTGGAAGAAGCACTAGACGAGCGTAACCCTTTACTAGAAAGGTTAAAATTTTTAGCGATATTTAGTTCAAATTTAGATGAGTTTTTCATGGTTCGTGTAGCGGGATTAAAAGACCAAGTAAAAGCAGGTTTTAATAAGCCGGAAAATAAGGCTGGGATGACCCCAAAACAACAACTTAACCAAATAGGCATTCGAACTCACCGCCTTGTTGAAATGCAATATGAAGCTTATAATCACCTTCTGATCCCAAATCTTGATATAGAAGAGATTCAGTTATTAAAGATGGAAGAAGTAGCTTCTGAGCAGCTACAAATTCTTGAGGAATATTTTGACGAACAAATTTTCCCTGTCCTTACTCCAATGGCTGTTGATGCATATCGGCCGTTTCCAATGCTTTTAAATAAAAGCTTAAATCTTGCTATTGTTATCGAGGATAACGATGAATATGAAGAAAATCGCTATAAAACAGCTATTGTTCAAGTTCCTTCTGTTTTAGATCGCTTTGTTAAACTTTCTTCTTCAGGAGCTACTCAATTTGTGTTGCTTGAAGATATTATTAGCAGGTTTATCCATAAACTTTTTAAAGGATATAAGGTGGTTTCTGTATCTGTTTTCCGGATCACTAGAAATGCAGATATGACGATTCATGAAGAAGGTGCTCGTGATTTATTAAAAGAAATTGAAAAAGAGCTGAAAAAACGAAAATGGGGAGCAGCTGTTAGGCTGGAAATCCAAAAACAAGGATTTGATCGTAATATTTTACGTTATCTTACAGAAGAACTCGAAATTCATGAAAAAGATGTATATGAAATAGATGGACCTCTAGATCTAACATACTTATTTGGTTTTGCAAAAGAAATTTCTAAAATTAGAGAAGACCTTTTGTTTGAAACACTCATTCCCCAGCCTCCACGCGATATCGGCTCAGATGAAGATATTTTTGAAAAAGTTTCAGAACAAGATGTTTTCTTGCATCATCCTTATGAATCGTTTGAGCCTGTTGTAGAATTTATTTCTGATGCAGCAGATGATCCAGATGTGCTTGCGATTAAACAAACTTTATATCGGGTTAGTGGTGATTCTCCTATTATTGAGGCGCTTATGCGTGCTGCTGAGAATGGGAAGCAAGTAACAGTTCTCGTTGAGTTAAAAGCTCGATTTGATGAGGAAAATAATGTCCAATGGGCTAAGGAGCTTGAAAAAGCTGGATGTCACGTTATTTATGGGATGACATACTTAAAAACTCATAGTAAAATAACTCTCGTTGTTAGAAGAAAAAATAACCGAATTGAGCGATTTGTTCATCTTGGAACAGGTAATTACAATGATCAAACAGCAAAAATATATACAGATATGGGCTTGCTTACATCAAAAAGGAAATTTGGTATTGATGCCACAAATTTCTTTAACTATTTAAGTGGATATACCGAAAAGCCTGAGTTTCATCATTTATCTGTAGCACCTTTTGACATTCGTAAGGATTTTATTCAACTTATAGATGATGAAATTAATTTCCACAAAAGATTTTCAAATGGACGGATTATTGCAAAAATGAATTCTTTAACAGATAAAGTCATTATTACAAAGCTCTATGAAGCTTCAAACGCTGGAGTTAAAATTGACTTAATTATTAGAGGAACATGCTGTTTACGTCCAGGAATAAAAGGAGTAAGTGAAAATATAAGGGTTCGCAGTATTGTTGGTAGATTTTTAGAGCATAGCAGAATCTACTTCTTTCACCATAATGGAGAAGAAAAAACATTCCTATCATCCGCTGATATGATGACAAGAAATATGGAGAAGCGAGTTGAAATCTTATTTCCTATCTTTGATGGTCGAATCAAGAAACGCTTAAATCAAGTCCTAATGTCAAATTTAGCTGATAATGTAAAGGCAAGAGAGCAGGACAAAGATGGTGTGTATCATTATGTAACTCGTGAGGTTGAAGATGAGCCAATGATCGATAGCCAATTATTACTTTTTGGCCAGGCTTATCGTGTTCTAGAAGATGAAGAATAAATAACATAAAAAAAGCAGGACCTTCAAATGACTAACTGAAGGTCCTTTCCTTTTCTTGAAAAGGAACTTTCTTTTGAGATAATAAGAGGAAGTTGCTCTTTTTAGAGAGATTAGGAGGAAAGGAATCTTATGATGAAAGAAAAATTTCATAATAGCTTAATTGTTGCAAGCGGAGGAGCAATAGGCTCCATACTCAGATATATGTTTTCTTTCGTTCACTCTTATGGACCATTCTCTACGTTTACAGTTAACATAATAGGTAGCTTTTTATTAGGTTTTTTCACGGTCTTCTTTACAAATCGGGTAGATAATAAGAAGTCGAAGTTACTTCTTGGTACAGGATTTTGTGGAGGATTAACAACGATGTCAACTTTAAGCTTGGAATTAACGACAATGCCGATACATCATGCTATTTTCTACCTTATATGTACTCTAATTATAAGTTTCTTACTAGTACTAATAGGTATGAAAATCGCAAGTAATATAGTGAAAAAGGAGGCTCAGTCATGATAGCTGTAGCAATTGGTGGTGCTTTGGGTGCATCAGTACGATATTTAATAGGTGAATACATTAATAGTACGTTCAAATCTTCAATACCTATTTCAATCATGCTAATAAACCTTTTAGGAGCTTTCTTATTAGGTTTGTTTATCAATGTCACACCCGGAAACATTCTATTATTTCTAGCCACAGGGTTTTGTGGGGGCTTTACTACTTATTCTACTTTTAGTATAGAAGCTATACAGTTAGTTCAAGAGAAAAAATATTTATATTTTATTTTGTATCTACTAATAACCATTGTTGGAAGTATTCTTTCAATTATGATAGGTAATTCTTTAACAACTCATTGGGGAGCAGTTGTTAAATGATAACATTATGGTACTATTAAATTAAAGATGCTAGGGACCAAGCAAAATTAACTAGTTACCACAGTTATTTTATTGTTAAACATTATAAATAGACATGTACAGGATGATGGGGATGACCGATTTTTTAAACTTAAAAAAAGACTTTAATAACGACAAAAAGCTATCAGTAATTGAATCGTTTATTTTTCAAATTATTTTAAAGCATATCAATGATTTGATATTTATTATGAAGGTTGAAATTGATGGTTCATTTACTTATTTATTTGTGAATGAAATGGGGAAAATAAGAGCAAAGCTTGACAATAATTATGCGGGGAAGACCTTTTACGACCTCCAACCTGCAAAGAGTGCAGATGAATTAAATGAGAAATATACATTTGTGAAAAATCATAAAATGGCAACCACATTCCAAGATAGAGTAAAAATTGATGAAAACCATTTTGCATATGGTGAAACCATTTTAACACCAATACAAAATGATGATGCTGATGTTATTTATATTATTGGTGTAACTAGAGATATTTCAGAAAGGGTTCATGAAAAGACCTTGTTAATAGAAAGTCAACAAATGTATAAATCACTTGTTGATTTCAATATGGATGCAGTTTTATCAGTTGATAATGATGGAGTGATCTGTTCGTTTAATCATTCTGCTAAAAGAATACTCAAGGTAGACGATGAATATATTAATGTGAGCGTTTTCTCGCTATTTGAATACAGCTATCATCTAGAAATACAACATGCATTTCAACGATCTATTAATGGAGAATCTTCTGAAGGAGAAGCGGTTCTTATTCAAAAGCAAAACAGATTAAATGTTCATTATAAAACTGTGCCTATTATGATAAATGAAACAGTAAGTGGAATCTTTTTTATATTAAGGGATATCACAGAGAAGGTAAAGCATGCGGAGCTAATTGAGCACCTTGCATATCATGATTCTCTTACTGGATTGTATAATCGAAGTGCGTTAAAAAAAGACTTACCTAAAGTAATGGAGATTTCTAAACAAAATCAAACACCTTTGGCTTTAATGTTTATGGATTTAGATCGCTTTAAAATGTTAAATGATACTCTTGGACATAATAATGGTGATCAAATCTTAATAGAGGTTGGAAAACGGCTGTTAAGTATAAACTCTCCTGAATTTAATGTATACCGTCATGGAGGAGATGAATTCATCATTGTTTTGCCATCATCTAATGTAGAAGCGGCAAGCAAGGTTGCCTCACAAATTCTGGATATGTTTAAAGACCCTTTTTCTATCAATGACAACTTATACTATGTTTCAATTAGCATAGGTATAAGTATATATCCTGATGATTGTCAGGATGAAGACTCATTAATCATGAATGCGGATAAAGCACTATATGTTGTAAAGCAAAGCAGCAGGGCACAATATCAACATTATCATAAGGCTATGGATAAAAATACCAACGAGTTATTATCTATGGAAACTGCTCTAAGAAGGTCTATAGGAAACAATGAATTAAAATTGCATTATCAACCACAAGTTGACTTGCATACAAATGAGATCGTAAGCTATGAAGTATTATTGAGATGGGAAAATTCACACTTAGGAAATGTTTCGCCTGCTAAATTTGTGCCCATTGCAGAGGAGTCAGGATTGATTATTTCTATAGGCGAATGGGTAATTGAGGAAGCATGCAAACAGCTTATGCAATGGAAAAAAGAAGGTTTAGGTGAAATTGTACTAGCTATAAATCTATCAGCTAAGCAGTTTGAACAACCTTATTTAGTAGAAAAAATAAAGAGCTTATTTAGTGAGTATTATATAAATCCTAATCAAATTGAATTTGAGATTACAGAAGGTGCCTTACAAAATGTAGATGAAGCATTGCATATTATGAGTAGGTTAAAAGAAATTGGAGTAGCTATCTCAATTGATGATTTTGGCACAGGATATTCTTCTCTAATGTATTTAAAACAATTTCCTATTGACTCCTTAAAAATTGACCAATCATTTATTCGAGAAGTGTTAACCGATCAAAAAGATGAGGCAATCGTCAAAACAATCCTTTCTATCGCCGAAAATTTAGGACTCTTAGTTGTAGCAGAAGGAATTGAAACGTTGGAGCAGTTGAATTTTTTAAAAACGCTAAACTGTCAAAAGGGACAAGGTTTTTACTTTAGCAAGCCAATCCCACCCGAAGAAATCACCAATAGGCTGAAGGATTAGATCCTTTAGCCTATTTTAATGAGTGGAGTGTAAACTGAGTTAATTCTGGAACAGATAAAAACCTAAACGGAAGTCTAGTTGTGCCTAATCCTCTATTAACATAAAGCTTCATCTTTTCCACATCATATAAACCCTCAATATATTCAGTAGCATAAGGTGGTGTAATTAGCGGTCCGATAAAGGGCAGTTGAATTTGTCCGCCATGACTATGACCTGAAAGCTGTAAGTGAACAGGATACTTTTTTGACTCAAGTGCTGCATCTGGTTCATGAGCTAATAGAATATTAAACATATCTTTATTTAAATTTCCTAGTGTCGCATCATAACTGGGTTTCCCAAGCATAAGGTCATCAATTCCTGCAATGGCTATTTTACTACCATCAACCATTTTTATATTTGCAACCTCATTTTGTAATAATGTAAACCCAGACATTGTTATAACATTTCGATAAATATCAGTACCGTAACCACCATGGTCATGATTCCCGTAAACAGCGTATTTTCCAAATGGTGCCTCTAACTTTTCAAGAACTGGAACAATCTTATTTATTTTCTCATATTGATTTGGTTCGTCCATTAAGTCACCAGTGAAAAGCAATAAATCAGGAGAAAGAGAATTGATTTCCTTCACAATTGTTTCTAGTCGTTCTAATGTGAAAAATTCACTTAAATGTGTATCGCTAAATTGTACGATTTTAAAACCTTCGAATGCTTTTGGGATGTTTGGATGTGACAGTGAAAGAATGTTTTTATCTAAAAAAGTAGGCTCAATATACCTGGCATATGTATAACCACCTGCTGCTGTTAAGAAGCTTGCAAAAGAAAAGGAAAGAAGACCTTTTAAAAAAGATCTTCTTGAATATAATTTTGTCATGTTTCTACCAACCATTTCTCCGTGTTTTATTCATATATATTAAGTCATTTTTTTTATTTACGTCCGTACCTGAAAAAATATTCTTCAATATAAGTATATCATGCTTCAATTTAAAGAACCATTTCATACTATTTGAATAGAAACAGAAGTGTAATTATGTTAAGATATGAATGAATGGTCATTCATTACACAAGGGGGAAAATGATTATGAAGGATAATGTTATTATTGTTACAGGTGGCTCAAGTGGGATGGGAAAAGCTATGGCAAAACGGTTTGCTGAAGATGGTGCCAAGGTTGTTATAATTGGTCGAACACTAGAAAAACTGAATGAAGCGAAAAATGAGATTCAAACATATGATGGACAGGTCCTTCCAATACAACTTGATGTAAGAGATCCTGAAAAAATATCAGAAATGATTCAGCACGTTGATACTAAATTTGGAAAAATTGATGGGTTTGTTAATAATGCTGCAGGGAATTTTATCTGCCCTGCTGAAAATCTTTCTATAAATGGTTGGAAGGCCGTAATAGACATTGTGTTAAACGGGACATTTTATTGTTCTTCCGCAATCGGAAAGTACTGGATTGAGAAAAAAGTAAAGGGATCAATTTTGAATATGGTGGCTACATATGCATGGGGAGCCGGGGCAGGTGTTATTCATTCAGCTGCTGCAAAGGCTGGAGTGCTTTCAATGACAAGAACACTTGCTGTTGAATGGGGCAGTAAATATGGGATTAGAGTAAACGCTATCGCACCTGGTCCAATTGAAAGAACAGGTGGAGCTGATCGTTTATGGGAATCAAAGGAAGCTGCTGAACGTACTTTAAATAGTGTGCCACTAGGTCGATTAGGAACTCCGGAAGAAATTGCAGCGCTCTCAGCATTCTTATTATCAAATGAAGCATCTTATATAAACGGTGAATGCATCACAATGGATGGCGGTCAATGGTTAAATCAACGACCATTTTAAAATGTGATAATTCAAACCTAATTTAAAGTCTGATTATTTGATAAGATGGCTGTCAATTCCTTTTAGTCATGAAGGTGTTTTGGCAGCTTTATTGTTCCCTCTTTAATATCTTTGAAAGCCTTAATTAATTTACAAAAAAATCCCTTTAGTTACAATTTTGCCTAATCTTTTCCGGACTATGCTATAATATGATTACTTTCTAGATAGATATAGGTGAGGGGATTGCAATGGATCCGTTAGACGTTTTAACGAATTTGGATAAAGTTTTTCCATATTATCAAGCAATTTTCAGTGCAGATGAACAAACAGTTATTGGTTATGAGGTATTAGGGAGAATAAAAATCAATGATCAAATAGATAGCCTTGGCTCATTTTTTCATGATGAAAGTATTCCAGATGAATATCGGATTGAAGTCGATGATCATTTACTACATATAGCAATAGATGAATTTTTAAAGCTTAATAACCAAGAACTGATGCTATTCATTAATCGAGATGCAAATTTGCTTATGCTAGATCATGGTGAAGATTTTTTGCATACTTTAATAGAAAAACAAGAAAAAGGATTACACTTAAATCAAATTGTACTGGAAATTACAGAACATAATTTTCTAGGAGATATTGAACAACTGTATCATCTTTTACTTTATTACAGAACTTATGGTATTAAAGTTGCTATTGATAATATCGGCAAGGCAGGTAGCAATTTAGATCGAATTGGCCTTTTATCACCCGATATATTGAAAATAGATTTACAGCCTCTCCGATTAACTTCACCACTTCAATCTTATTATGATGTTCTTTATTCAATTTCTTTGTTAGCACGGAAAATTGGGGCAACTCTTTTATACGAAGATATTGAAGTTAATTTTCAGCTTCAATATGCATGGAAAAATGGTGGTAGATATTATCAGGGATACTTTCTAAACAAACCAACTCGTAATTTTATTGAGAGGGACGATTGTAAAGAAAGACTTAGGTTAGAATTTCAGCGTTATATAAGCTCTGAGAAGAAAAAACTAGAAGGATTATATAACTTTACTGAACAGTTTAACCTAAGAGTCCAGCAAATGCTTAATAGAATTGGTAAGCAATATATTGATTATAAACAATTACTTGAACAACTCTCAAATGAGTTAGACGATTGTTGTTTTCGCATATATATTTGCGATGAAGATGGATTTCAGCAATCCGTTAATATATTCAAAAAAGATAATTGGGAAATCCAACCTCAGTATTATTTAAAAAATTGGAGTTGGAGACCATACTTTTTAGCAAATATTATAAGAATGAGATTTGATCAAAAGGGCTTTTTAAGTGATGTTTATAGTGACATAGAGACTGGTGAGTTGATTAGAACTTTTTCGTATCCACTAGATCAAAATCTGTATCTTTTTATTGATTTATCCTACGAGTATTTATATGAGGCAGATGGCTTATTATAAATTTTCCACCCTCAACTGGTTAGTATTCATTGAGGTACTGAAAGAATAATTTGCAGGTAATGAGTCATCCTATTTATAGAAGGGGTGACAGCAAGATGACCTACTTAACAATGGTACTCGGTGTGATAGCATTGCTTATATTGGCTTCAAGCTTAATTTATACATTTAAGGTAGGAAAACTTGTAAGTGAAAGAAAAGCAAAATATGATACTCAAATTAATGAAAAGGTTCAAGATCATCCTTATACTCGCAACCCAGTATTTCTAACTTATTTAATTGCAGCTGTTCTTTCACTTGCATATATTTTTTATTTGGCATTTACAATATCATGGTAAAAACGGCGGATAGGTTTTCCGCTGTTTTTTTTGTAGAAACTGATTAAAAAAACGTTGACAATGAAACTGATAATCATTATCATTGTAGTTAAGAAAGAGAATAAAACAATCTAGAACTACATAAAACATTTTTACGGAGGTGAAACCTTTTTCATCACCTTAGAATGTGCTTGTAGAGCTTGATTAGTCATTAAACTCTCGATTTTCCCCAAACCCCTTTTAATAGACGGAAAAAGCTTGGCTGGTCACCAAGCTTTTTTTCTTTCTTGATTCTTCAGTTTTCAATCTCCAATAACTTTTCAAGCTTTTGTAAATCAAAACCTGTTACTACTGCATCATCAACTGTTACAGTTGGTGTGGAAGTAGATTGTAATTCATTGATCAGTGTGTTTCTTGCATCTAAGTCTATTGAAACATCTTTTTCAATATAGGAAATCTGATGATGCTCTAAAAACTTCTTTACCACCTGACATGGTGGACAACTTGGTTGAGTATAAACTGTAACTTTTTTCACTCATATCCCCCTTACATTTTATATAGATTTTTACTTTTTTTGTTCAAGTTTATAAATGTAATCAACAAGGCCTTGAGCACAAACTGATAAATCAAGTAATACCATATCATGAACATCATTAGAAAGTGTAACTTTTTGTTCAGCTAACACTCGAGAAACAAGGTTTTCTAATTCAATATTTACCTGTTTACTTGCTTGTTGAATGGTTTCAAAGCTATTGCTAGTAAGAGTTTGCTGAGCTGTTTGTAAAAATTGAGGTAACCACTTTCTCAATTCATTAATTACCCTGTTTGGATTTTTACTGACTCCATAATGACTAAAATAAATTAAACTCACATTTAAATTTTCAATCATTTTTGCAGAATGAAGCATAGCTTCTGGGTCAAATTGATTAGGCGATGTAGAAGGTAGGTAAAATTCCTTATTGTTTTCAGGTAGAACCCCATAAAAAACCCCAATCGTATCCCCTGTAAATATTCCATTGCTTACAGAATCATGAATACTAAAATGATGATTTGCATGACCTGGAGAATCATAAAAGGTTAGAGTGCAGTGATTACTTAATTCAAGAGTATCAAGATGTTTCTTAATTATGATTCGATCTTCAGCAATTGGAAGTACTGGATGGAACAAACGATCAAAGCTTTCACCGTAGACTGCTCTTGCACCAGCAATTAATCTTGAGGGATCAATCATATGCCTAGCACCTTTTGGATGGACAATTAGCCTTGCATTGGGACACTTTTCTAAAAGTAATCCTGCTCCACCGGCATGGTCTAGATGAATATGTGTTACAATAATATAGGCTATTGATTCAAACGGAATGTTTAGCTCGTTTAGTCCTTCTAGGATATGAGGTACTGAAGGGCTTGCTGACGGTTCAAAAAGGACTACCTGTTTTTCATCCTGAAGAACATAGCAACTTGTTCTACCTTGCATTCCTAAATCCATTGTGTCGATGATTGTTATTCGATCATTAATCTTTTTTGTAAGTGCCAAAATTAATTTCCCCCTTGTTTTAAACACGGATTTTTTTGACTGACGAGGGTGAAAGTGATTTCCTAGCAATTAATATCAAGGCAGTTTTTGTTGCTTCAGTTGGATTGTTGATATTAATAAATCAACGTTTGTCAAAACTATGTCAATTTCCTTGGAAATCCTTATATACATAGTGTAAAATTGATATGGCACAAAGTAAAGATACTGATTATTGAATCGTTGTTTAGTGGATAGAATGTATGGTAGAGTAAAACAATAAAATATGAGGAATTAGTTATACGTTAACTCTTCCGGAAGGGGGATATTCTAGTGTCACAACTTTTAGGTATTATTACAAGACTTCAAAATTTACAAGAAAATGCGGGGTCTGGAGAACCAGTTCAACGTTTTTTCGAAGTAGAAGGTGAAAAACGCTGTAGTGTAAAATATTTTGATAAAAACAGCACGTTTGAACTAGAGGTTTATCAAAAGGGTGAAAAACCTCAATCTTACCAGTTCGACAATATTGATATGATTGCGATGGAAATTTTTGATCTCCTCCAGTAACTAACGGAGTAAGGAGGCAAAATGAGAAAAGAGCCTTTTGTTATTTGTCCATCATGTCATGGACAAGGACCACTATCAGAATCATTAACAGCTCAATCTAATCAAAATGTTATCTTTACGTGCGCTCATTGTCATGCAACCATTAAAAACATTGAGACTAGTAAAGGAAAGTAGCCATGCCTTAAGGTATGGCTACTTTTTTTTCTGCGTAATTATACGTTTGCTATGAGTTAGTTAGAATTAATGAGAAATACTCATAATATTCCTTGTTTCATACATATAGTGAGGTAGAAGGGAAAAACTCTTTTGAAAAATGAAATCATTGACAAGGAGATGTGACATGAACGAATCTTTCACCTTTTATAATGTCTCTGAGAAGAATATGTCCTTCCAAACTGTAATTGAGCGTATAAAAGGCTTTATGTTAAAGGATCCACGTTCACTTTATGTATTGTCAATTGGTTCAGACTCACATGTTCATCAAACAGAGACTAAGTTTATAACAGCCATACATGTACATCGTGTTGGCAAAGGTGCATGGGGATGTTTAAAGTACCATAGTGTGAATAGGCCAATTTCGAGTATTCGTGAAAAAATTTCGCTGGAAACTGCACTTAGTCAAGAAATTGCTTACTACTTTACTTCTCAATATTTAGAACAGTTAACAGATGTATTAATTCCTTTTTCAGATGAAGGAGCAGATTTAGTTTTTGAAATTCATCTTGATATAGGAAGAAAAGGATTAACAAAGGAGTTAATTCAGGAAATGACAGGTCGCATAGAAGCGATGGGAATTGAAGCGAAAATAAAACCAGATTCATACACGGCATTCAGTTACGCAAATCGATATACAAAATAATGGGAATTTAGTATTATTGTCGAAACTTGCGTTTGACTCCCCACTTTTGAATTGATTATGCTTAGGGAAAGCAACCAATTTCATGGGGGGATTCTTCAATGGAGACAATTGATAGATTATCGTATGATGAGCAAAAGCTTTTAGTAGAAACGCTCTTAAGACAAGATTACGCTATTGAATTAATTAGCAGTGAAATAAATGATATTGAATCAGGTTTAATACAGGTGGATGAGGGATATTATCATCAACTTAAGTTGTTATATGACAGATTGAGAATAAAATAGTTATTCTCTACTTAAAATAGAAAGATTAAAAGTGGATACTCATATAATGAGTATCATTTTTTTATTTGTTCCTAAGTTTAGGAAGATCAAAATTGCTTTGCTGAATGAGTGTTAGAAAAGATCAAATGAAACATATACGATAGCTTTTATGATATGATAGATTTGGATTATTCATTACCTCTTTTATAATATAGAAAAGTTTTTTAGAGAGGAAGAACAGCTATGTTTAGTATTGACGCCAATGAATTAATGGGTTTAACCATTAGAGATTTAATGATTCCTGGAGATAAGGTTGCACATGTTCAAATTGGAAATAATTTAGAGCATGCTTTACTTGTTTTAACTAAGACAGGATACACAGCCATTCCTGTTTTGGACCCAACTTTTAAGCTTCACGGTCTTATTGGGATGAATTTAATATTGGACAATATCTTTGGTCTAGAGAGGATAGAATTTGAAAGATTAGAAAATATGAAAGTAGAAGAAGTGATGAATACAGAAATACCAAGACTCTTTTTAAATGACTCTTTAGAAAAAGGACTGGATCTTGTTGTAAACAATCCTTTTATTTGTGTGCAAAATGATGAGAAGATATTCGAAGGGATTTTTACAAGAAGGGCAATCTTAAAGCAGTTAAAGAAACATATTCATCTATTAAATAATAATCAACATAATAAATAGAAATTCTTAAGCGGTGTAAAAATTTACACCGTTTTCATATTACATAAAAGGCGGATCAAGTAATGGGAGAAGGAAAAGAATTTTTAACATTTAGGCAAAGAAATTCTGTAATAACCAAGAGACCATATGTATTGGCTACTGTTATGTTAGCTATGTTTATGGCGGCAATTGAAGCAACAATTGTTGCAACAGCTATGCCGGCAATTGTTGCAGAACTTGAAGACTTTTCTTTATATAGCTGGGTGTTTTCGTCATACCTATTAATGAATGCTGTTACAGTCTTAATATATGGGAAATTATCTGATATTTTTGGACGAAAACCAGTATTAACTGTTGGGATTGTTATTTTTTTGATGGGTTCTATTCTTTGTGGATTAGCGTCATCAATGGAATGGCTTATATTTGCCCGTTTTGTTCAAGGATTTGGAGCAGGTGCAGTCATGCCGATAGCATCAACTATAGTAGGAGACATTTATACAAAAGAAGAACGGGCCAAAATACAAGGTTACTTATCAAGTGTGTGGGGAATCTCGGCTATCATGGGGCCAGCAATTGGTGGTTTATTAGTCGAATTTGTAAGCTGGCGATTTGTTTTCTGGATTAACGTTCCATTAGGAATATTAGCAATAATTGGATTATATTTATTTCTGCATGAGGAAATTGAAAAGAGTAAGCCAAAAATTGATTATGTTGGTGCCTTACTTTTAACGTTATTTGTAACTACATTTATGTTTATTCTTGTAGAAGGAGGGGTGCGTTGGGACTGGCTATCCGGGCCTATTGTCAGTCTGGCTTTACTCTCGCTTCTAAGTTTGGTGATTTTTGTTTTTTATGAGCGTAAAGTAGATGATCCTATGATGCCATTTGAGCTTTGGCGTGAGCGCTCAATTTTAATAGCAAACTTAACTTCTTTAACAACTGGAATTATATTAATCGGCTTATCGACGTTTTTGCCTACCTTTGTTCAAGGTGTTATGGAGGAAAAACCAATCATTGCTGGGTTAACATTGACAACAATGTCCATAGGCTGGCCAATAGCTGCGACAATTTCAGGAAAAGCCATATTGTCAATTGGCTTCCGTACTACCTCCATCTTGGGAGGAGTTTCTCTTATTTTAGGAAGTATTGTGTTTACGATACTATCTGGAAGTGATAGTCCATTATTCGCTGCGTTTGGATCTTTTCTGATAGGGATTGGGATGGGGTTAACAACTACTGCTTTTATAGTTTCCATTCAAAGCACCGTTTCTTGGAATACAAGAGGCGTTGCAACCGCTACTAATATGTTTATGAGAAATGTCGGTAGTACAGTAGGTGCAGCACTTTTAGGAGGAATTTTAAATAGTCAGCTTCTTGCGTTTTATTCAAGTAAAGGTGTTGAGGATGAAATGAATCTTGACTCCACTACTATGTTACTCGATGATCAGCAAAGAAATGAATTAACAGCACAGGCAAGATCTCTTTTACAGGAAGGACTTGAAATAGCTTTAAATGATGTTTATTGGGTAGTATTTGGGTTTGCCGTTTTAAGTTTTTTGTTCATATTGTTTTTACCTAAAAAGCAAAAGGCTGATGTGTAAGCATTAGTCTTTCAGTCATCTATTCTTTGTAATAATTCAATTCTGTTGTTAAACGGATCAAAGCATGAAAATCTAACAATCCCGGGAATAGGTGTATCTTCTTTAATAGGAACCTGATAGTGTTCCAAGTGCTTTCTTGTTTCCATAATATCTTCGACAATAAATGCTGGATGACGCTTGCTTGTTATGATTGCATCACACTCCTCTACTCCTATATGAAGAAAAGCATCGCCTGCACAACACCAAAAACCGCCGTTTTTCTTTAGAGTCTTCGGTTTTTCAATTTCCTCAAAGTTTAATATGTTAAGGTAGAATTCACGAGCGGTTTCTTCTTGATCAGTAGGGACACATATTTGAATATGATCAAGTCCTGTTATTTTCAATGTCATAAACAATTCCCCTTTTCTGGTGAAATTATTACTTTACAAACCCTTTATTCATCCTTATCATACAATTAAAATCAATATAATAAAATTAGATATTCTTTGATACATATTATAAGAAAAACTTATAAAGTAGGTGCTATATGCAAACATCAGAGCTTCGAATGCTTGTTGTTTTATCGGAGGAAATGAATATGAGAAAGGCTGCTGAACGTCTATTTGTTTCACAGCCAGCTTTATCACAGAGATTGCAAACAATTGAAAAGTCGTGGGGAATACAAATTTTTGTTCGTTCTCAAAAAGGGTTAACACTAACTCCAGCCGGTGAGAAAGTTATTCAATATGCACGTGAAGTTGTTTTGAAAGAGGAGAAAGTAAAGGAACAAATATTAGAATTGGAAGGAGAAGTTCATGGCACGTTGAAGCTTGCTGTAGCCTCTATCATAGGTCAGCATTGGTTGCCAAGTGTTTTAAAAACATATGTAAGAAAATATCCACATGCAAAAATATCTCTTATTACTGGATGGAGCAGCGAGATTTTAAGAAGTATGTACGAAGATCACGTGCATTTAGGGATAATTCGGGGAAATCCAGATTGGAAAGGTATAAAGAAGCATTTATTAACAGATACTTTGTATTTAGTAGACACAGAAATTAACAATATAGAAGAAGTTCTACATACAGAAAGACCTTTTATTCAATTTAAAAGTGATTCGTCTTATTATCAAGAAATTCAGGATTGGTGGCACAGACAATTTCATACTTCACCTAAAAGAACAATTGTTGTTGATCAGATTGAAACTTGTAAACAAATGGCTCTTAATGGAATCGGTTACGCGATTCTTCCTTCTGTTACCCTTAAAGAAGAACAGCAGGATGTTTATAGAATTCCACTTCTAGATGAAGAGGGTAAACCTATTGAAAGAGATACATGGTTGTTAGGTTTTGAATCGTCATTTGAATTAAAACAAGTTAAAGCATTTTTAGAAGTAGTGGAAGAGTATAAAAATACTTGAAATTTGATTAAAAATATAAAATATAACTGACTAGATGACAAATTTAGCAGATAGCTTGTCAACCGATGAATCCTTTGATACAGTAAAGAATGACTGAAATGTACAAGGAGGATATACATATGAAAATGATGGATGCAAATGAGATTATCTCATTTATACAAAACAGCACAAAATCAACACCTGTAAAAGTTTACGTTAAAGGAAATCTTGAAGGTGTAAACTTTGGGGATTCTGCAAAAACATTTATTACTGGAAACACTGGTGTTGTTTTCGGAGAGTGGGCAGAAATTCAAGAAGCGTTAGAAAATAACAAAAATAATATTGAGGATTATGTTGTAGAAAACGATCGACGTAATTCTGCAATTCCTTTACTTGATCTTAAAGGTATTAAAGCACGTATTGAGCCTGGCGCAATCATTCGTGATCAAGTTGAAATAGGTGATAATGCTGTTATTATGATGGGGGCTTCAATCAATATCGGTTCTGTTATTGGTGAAGGGACAATGATTGATATGAATGCTACACTTGGTGGTCGTGCGACTGTTGGTAAAAACTGTCATATCGGTGCTGGATCTGTATTAGCTGGTGTTATTGAGCCACCTTCTGCAAAACCGGTTGTTATTGAAGACGATGTTATGATCGGAGCTAATGTTGTTGTACTTGAGGGTGTAACAGTTGGTAAAGGTGCCGTTGTTGGTGCAGGTTCAATCGTAACAAAAGATGTTGAGCCTTACACAGTTGTTTACGGTGCTCCAGCTCGTAAAATTAAAGATATTGACGATAGCACTAAATCAAAAACTGAAATCATGCAAGAATTAAGACAGCTATAAGAACAAAAGGCGTGGATCATGATCCACGCCTTAAGTATAGAGAGGAATGGTCGGATTGGGGAAAGAACATCTCATTCAAATTCGCAGGGATCTTCATCGGATCCCAGAGATTGGTTTCCAGGAATTCAAAACACAGCGGTATTTACTAGATTTATTAAATAAGCTGCCACAAGACCGTTTGGAAGTAAGAACATGGAAAACAGGAATTTTTGCGTTAGTAAAAGGGACGAACCCTAATAAAACAATTGGCTACCGAGCGGATATTGATGGCTTGCCAATAACTGAGGAAACCGATTATGATTTCCAATCTGAACATCCTGGTTTTATGCATGCATGTGGACATGACTTGCACATGACAATTGCAATCGGAATTCTTATGCATTTTATTGAAAATCCTATTTCTGATAATGTTTTGTTTTTATTTCAGCCAGCAGAAGAAGGTCCTGGTGGAGCGGAACCAATGTTAAATAGTGAAATTGCCCAAGAATGGAGACCGGACATTATTACTGCACTTCATATTTCTCCTGAGCTTCCAGTAGGTACAATTGCGACAAAACCTGGTTTGCTTTTTGCAAATACCTCCGAATTGTTCATAGATCTCAAAGGAAGAGGAGGACACGCTGCATATCCTCATACAACAAATGATATGGTTGTTGCGGCTTGCTCGCTTGTTACTCAGCTGCAATCAATCGTTGCTCGTAATGTCGATCCATTAGATAGTGCAGTTATTACGATTGGAAAAATAACTGGTGGAACAGTCCAGAACATTATAGCTGAAAATGCTAGATTGGAAGGAACCATTCGTACGCTTTCAGTTGAATCAATGGATAGGGTAAAGGAAAGAATTGAAGCAATCGTAAAAGGAATAGAAATCGGATATTCATGTCAAGCCAAAATTGATTATGGATCTATGTATCATCAAGTCTTTAATGATGAAGAACTAACAACAGAATTTATGGATTATATATCTAAAAATACTTCTTACCATGTAAATGAGTGTTCAGAAGCAATGACTGGTGAAGATTTTGGTTATATGGTCGATCAAGTTTCTGGATTCATGTTTTGGCTTGGGGTTAATTCATCATACGGATTACATCATGCAAAACTTCAACCAGATGAAGAGGCAATTGACGTTGCAGTAAATGTTATGAGTAAATATATTTCGTTCAAAGCAACCCAATCATAATGATTGGGTTTTTAAATGCCAAAATAGACAAGGTTGAGTTACATAGTTAAAAAACGAAAAAGAATTAAAGTATATTTTATCCAACCATGTACACAATACATGTAGGAGGTGGATAAATTATGGCAAAAATCGGTGTAGAACAATCACTATCTGATGTAACTTCTGCTTTACAAGAAAAAGGCTATGACGTTGTCCAATTAAAAAATGAAAATGATGCAAAAGGTTGTGACTGCTGTGTCATTACAGGACAGGATTCTAACGTAATGGGAATTAGTAATGTAGTGACAGCTGGATCTGTTATTCAGGCAAGCGGTATGTCTGCTGATGAAATCTGTCAGCAAGTTGAAAGCAAAATAAACCGTTAGTAAAAAAGGCTATGTGGCAAGTGATTAGATTAGTTTTTCATCTGAATCACTTGCCCGCTATAAGATTGGTTGCTAATGAAGGAACATAAAAAGGGTACCTAAAAAAATTAGGATACCCTTCTTTACTCAAGCTATTACTGACTCTTTTTCTCAACATATACTTGATGTGGAAATGGAATTTCGATTCCGTTTGCATCAAGAGCCTCTTTCATTGCCTTACGTAATTTACGTTCAACAGCCCATTGCTGCATGTTTTCAGTCTTTGCAAGCACACGAATGACAACGTCAGATGCACCTAATGCTTGGACACCAAGTACGTTTGGTCCCTCTACAACAGTGTTATCCTCAGCCGCAAATTTGTCACATACATCTTGTAAAACAGTAATTGCCTTATCAATATTATCATCATAAGAGATTCCAATATCTACTAATGCTCTCATATTTCCACGAGAATGGTTACTTACATTTGTGATTTCACGGTTTGGAACATAATGAAGTGTCCCATCAAATCCTCTAATTTGAGTTGTGCGTAACCCTACTTGTTCAACAACACCGTCAAAACCAGCTACAGTAACATAATCTTCTACATCAATTTGCTTTTCTAGTAACAGAAAGAATCCGGTTACGACATCACTAACTAACCCTTGTGCACCAAAACCAATTGCTAGCCCAACAACACCTGCACCAGCAATTAATGCAGATGCATTATAGTTAAATACCTCAAAAATCATGACAACAATAATAAAAACTAACACATATGAAAACACATTTAGTGAAAGACTTTGGAGAGTTAAAGCTCGACCTGATGAAATATTGTCACGTTCTTGTAAACGTTGAAACATTCTTCGAATAATTTTGTTTCCGATTGCTTTTATGATTAAAAAAGCAATGATAATTCCTATAAGTTTTAAAATAATAATTCCTGCTTCAGTCATTAATGATGACCAATCAATTTCCTCAAACCAATCCATTGTACAACATCCTTTCTCGAAATAGAGGTCCTTTCAATACTGCACGCAACCTGTTATTACGCTCTAATTTTTGAAAGAAAGAACAAGTTATTTATACCCTACTTCTACTATGTTAAACATATTTTGTGTAAAAATGAAGGAATTTAGCTTATTTTGACTAAAATGATATGGTTTTTTAGAAATCAATCAATGCGCTTTTGCATGAAATTCTTAAATCGGGACAATAATGATAGTGGTAAAAACTATAACCCTAATGAGTGTAAATTAACTGTATTGCAAGATTACATAGAAGTTGAATTTTAAAAAATATGAATGTTTTCGGAGGTAAAAACTATGGGTGAACGTATGGTGGGAAAACAAGCACCTCGATTTGAGATGGATGCAGTAATGGATGACAAAGAATTTGGAAAAGTTAGTTTAGAGGAAAATATGAAAAATGACAAATGGACTGTACTTTTCTTTTATCCAATGGACTTTACTTTTGTATGTCCTACAGAAATAACGTCCCTATCTGATCGATACGAAGAGTTTGAAGATTTGGATGCTGAAGTAATTGGTGTTTCAACAGATACAATTCATACCCATCTGGCATGGATTAAGACTGATCGTAAAGATAATGGTTTGGGAGATTTAAACTATCCATTGGCAGCTGATACGAACCATTCTGTTTCCCGTGATTATGGTGTGTTAATTGAAGAAGAAGGTATTGCACTTCGTGGGTTGTTTATTATTAATCCAGAAGGTGAAACTCAATATGCTGTTGTTAACCATAACAATATTGGCCGTGATGTTGATGAAACTCTACGTGTATTACAAGCTCTTCAAACAGGTGGACTTTGCCCGGCTAACTGGAAACCAGGTCAATCAACTCTATGATCCCGGATACAATAATCATTACTTTCAATTACCAATATGCTTGGGGGTTACTAAATGAAATTACGTGAACCGATGCCTGAGTTAAACGGTGCAACGGAATGGCTCAATGGCCAAGTATCAAGAGAGGATTTGGTTGGAGATAAGCCGACTCTGATCCATTTTTGGTCAATTAGCTGTCACTTGTGTAAAGAAGCAATGCCTGCAGTGAATGAATTCCGCGATCAATATTGTAAGAAATTAAATGTTTTAGCTGTTCATATGCCTCGTTCTGAGGATGATTTAAATATGGATGAGATAAAAAAAGTTGCAGCTGAGCATGATATCACTCAGTCAATCTTTGTTGATAGTGAGAATATACTAACAGATGCTTTAGAAAATCAATATGTTCCTGCCTATTATGTTTTCGACAGGGAAGGAAAGCTTCGGCATTTTCAAGCTGGTGGCAGCGGAATGAAAATGCTAGAAAAACGGGTGAATCGCGTCCTAGCTGAATTAGAATCATCCGCAGAGTAAGTTATTAGATTATTTTAACCTGGTCGGTTACCATGAAGGTAGCTGACTTTTTTGTTTGAATCATTAGTAAAGATTTTTATAAAGGGGTGGGTCAGAGTTGATTGAAACATTAGGTGTTTTACTCGCTGGAGGTCAATCACGTAGATTCGGAAGTCCAAAAGCATTTGCTACATACAAAGGTAAGGAATTTTGGGAATATTCCTTACAAGCACTCAAAAGTTCGACAGAAAGCCAAGCAATTATTAGTCACCCTAGCTTAATAGAAAAATTAAAAAAACAAACGAATATAAAAGTTTTGAATGATGATCCAATAGTACAAGGGAAAGGACCGCTTGCTGGAATTTATACAGCGATGAAAGATGAAAAGGCTGAATGGTTTGTGTTTCTATCCTGTGATATTCCTTTAATAACAGATAAAGTGGTATCAACACTCCTTACATATAGAAGTGAAGGTGCAAAAATAATTATCCCTAAAATAAATGGCAAACTTCATCCGTTAATAGGAATCTATCACCATTCAATACAGTCTGTTGTAGAGAATCAGCTATTGAACAATGAGCTAAAGGTGATGTCATTGTTCGAAAAGGTCCCAGTTTATTTTGTCTTACAACATCAATTGGATGTAGATTCTAAAATATTTAGTAACATAAACTCACCAAATGATTATGTTGAAATTCTAAAAAATGATAAAATAGCAGAATCTGATTAAACTTACTATTTTATTTACCGGAGTGGAAATGATGATAGAAAAAAGAAAGCCTTTGGCTGTAAAAGAAGCAATTAATAAAGTAATGGGTTATTCTGTAGCTGGTAAGGGTGAAAAGGTAACACTTCAAGAAAGCTATGGTCGTTTTTTAGCAGAGGATCTTATTGCAGATCATCCTGTACCACCTTTTGATCGTTCTCCATATGATGGTTACGCGATAAGATCTATCGATACTATACATGCTCAAAGTGATCATCCTATTGAATTTGAAGTAATTGATGAGATTGGTGCAGGAAGTGTTAGTGATTATACACTAGGTAGAATGCAGGCAATTCGTATTATGACTGGTGCACAGATGCCGGTAGGAAGTGATGCGGTTGTTATGTTGGAATTAACGAAAATGTTTCAACAAGATAATAAGTCTTTTATGTCGATTAAACGACCTTTTAAAAAGGGAGACAATGTGTCATTCAAAGGAGAAGATACACCAGAAGGTAGCGTGTTAGTAAAAAAAGGTACATATATAACCCCTGGTGTTATAGCATTGCTAGCAACATTCGGCTATGAAAAGGTTTCTGTAGTAAAAAAGCCTAAAATTGGAATTATTGCTACAGGTAGTGAATTACTAAATGTTGGGGAGCCGCTTGTTCCTGGTAAAATAAGAAATAGTAATTCATATATGATTGAAGCTCAAGCTAGACGAAGCGGGGCAGCCCCTGTTTTTCTGGGGAAACTTGCTGATGATCTTGAAAAATGCTATGATGCGATCGCAAGTGCCTTAGAAAAGGTAGATTTCTTGATTACAACGGGGGGAGTTTCCGTTGGTGACTATGATTATTTGCCCGAAATTTATAAACGTTTAGGTGCAAATGTTCTTTTCAATAAAGTAGCGATGAGACCAGGAAGTGTAACAACAGTAGCTGAGTTGAATGGAAAATTATTATTTGGACTGTCAGGCAACCCGTCTGCATGTTATGTTGGTTTTGAGTTATTTGTACGTCCTATTGTTCGGATCTTTTTAAACTCAAATCATCCGCATCTTCAAAAGGTTACTGCAACCTTAGGAAAGGATTTTCCAAAGCCAAATCCTTTCACTCGCTTTGTTAGAGGGTTTATCTCAATGGAAAATGGGCGGGTACTAGCTACACCAGTTGGATTAGACAAATCCAATGTCGTTACATCACTTGCTGAAGCAAATGCTTTTATTGTTTTACCAGGAGGAACAAGAGGATATAAAGCAGGAGATACAGTTGATGTCCTTTTAATTGAAGATCAAACAGGAAGTGAACAACCTTGGGCAGAATCCTTCAAGTAGTCGGGTTTCAAAATAGTGGAAAAACGACATTTGTAACGGAATATATTAAAGCTTGTGTAGAAGCGCATTTAAAAGTAGGCACAATTAAGCATCATGGACATGGGGGAGCATCCCTTCATCATGATCAACAAAAAGATACAGGAAAGCATCGTCAAGCAGGAGCCAAAGTATCACTTGTTGAAGGCAATGGATCGTTTATTTTGTCTACAGACAAGTTAAGTTTAACTCTCACACAAATGATTACATTATATAATATGTTTGAACTAGACGTGATATTAGTTGAGGGTTTTAAATTTGAACGATATCCGAAAGTTGTTCTACTTCGAGGAGAAGAAGATATTGACCTGTTAGATAAGCTTGAAAATGTTTGTTGTATTCTAGCTGGCTTTCCTTTACCGAAAATTTACAGCGAAAAATTCAGGATTTATTCTAACATGTATGAGTGTATAAACTGGTTAATAAATACTAAAGCAGGTGAATATATTGACAATTCCAATGTTTGAGATTGTAACAAATCCAATTTCAGTAGAAGAAATGACAAATAAGGTAATACGCAGGGAAGCGGGTGCTGTAACAACGTTTATTGGAACGGTAAGGGAATTTACATACTGTAAACGAACATTATCATTAGAATATCAAGCTTATGAAAAAATGGCTGTGAAAATGCTTGCTCAAATAGGTCAAGAAATAAATGAAAAATGGGAGAATTCAAAAGTAGCGATTACACACAGGATTGGAAAATTAGAGATTTCTGATATTGCTGTTGTTATTGCGGTTTCAACACCACATCGTAAAGATGCGTATGAAGCAAATGAATATGCAATAGAACGAATTAAACAAATTGTCCCAATCTGGAAAAAAGAAATATGGGAAAACGGCGAAGCATGGATTGGTGATCAATTAGAAAAAACACCATATCCAAGTGGAAAGCCAGTGGAGGAGAAACATGATTAAAGTACTTTTATTTGCTCACTTACAAGAAAAAATTGGAACGGATAATATTGTTATTGAAAAAAACTCACTAACGGTTAAAGAATTAAGAGATTTTGTTAGTCAAACGTATGAAGTAGGGTCACTTGAAAATGTTATGGTTGCTGTAAATGAAGAATATGCACTTGAAGAAGATCTTGTACAGGCAGGAGATACTGTTGCGTTTATTCCACCTGTTAGTGGTGGATGACACCATCAGTTTAGGAATCACTATAGACAAGATGTGTATTAAATGGGGAATAAATTATGACATATGAATTTTGGGATCCTATTTTCCTATCAGTGAGAATTGCTTTAATTGCCAGTGTTTTTGTTCTATTAATGGGTACTTTAATAGGCAGGTTTATGGCAAAATCTTCATTTAAAGGAAAAATGTTAGTTGAAACAGTATTGATTTTACCACTGGTTTTGCCGCCTTCTGTTATTGGCTTTTTCTTGATCATTATATTTGGAATGAACAGTCCTATAGGTCGAGTGATTGAGAACATTTTTAATGAAACCATAATTTTTACTTGGTGGGCGGGGGTTATTGCTGCTGCGGTTGTGGCTTTTCCCCTTATGTATCAAGTCACAAAAGCTGGATTTGAACATGTTGACACCGATATTGAAAATGCTGCACGTGTAGACGGAGCTGGTGAAAGAGGAGTTTTTTTTCTTGTCTCTCTTCCATTAACAATAAAATATATTTTTACTGGTTTTGTTTTAAGTTTTACTAGAGCGTTAGGTGAATTTGGGGCAACTCTTATGTTTGCGGGAAATATACCAGGAAAGACACAAACTGTTTCAACTGCCATTTATGTTGCGATAGATAGTGGGAAAATGGACCTTGCGTGGTTATGGGTATTGTCGATGATCCTTATATCCTCGATCATGTTATTGATTGTTCAATGGATGAATAAGAAAGCACATTGATGTTACTGGTGATTTGACAGTTATAGGAAAAAAGGTTATTATAGAATTTAGTGCTTTAAAACCTTTAATGTTTTAGTGTTGTGTGAGTGATCAAATTAGCAAAAAGTAGATGTTAATCAATTCACACTGGCGCGGACTAGGAGCCGTAAGGACGAAAGAGAGGTAGGGCTTTCGTTGTTTTGAAAATTCAGCAATTTTTATAAATAAAACATAGACTATTTTTTATTATAACTAACGAAATATGGAGCTGCTTCATTCACATATTATAAAGAATATCTATATCAACCATTGATATTTTCTATAATATGTGAATTTGATTTATTTCCGGTACGAGTAGCCCTGTATTAAAAAATCTTTGGAGGTACTACTTTTGAAAACAATTTGTAGTGTAATATTGCTTAATTCAGAAAAAGGTTTCGGATTTATAGAAGTTGTAGAAGGTAACGATGTATTTGCTTACTTCAATACTAATAATTGAGAAGGTTTTGAGTTATTAACGGACTAACAATCTCTTGTTAGTCCATTTTTGTTAGGGTTAAACTTATAGAATTGGTGAGTCTTTTTATAAAGACTTATGCTTGTTTTTCATTTCCTAGACTTTTTAGTCATAACTTATAGTTCGGTTAAACGATCAACTGGTACGTTTTTTTCTGCTTGAGGATTGTTTATCGGAAAGATGCGAGCAGTTTCTTGCTCTTCGTTCACAGATTGTATGTAAATAGATTCTCCTTCAAATTGAACATTCACCATTTCACCCATACTTGAGATTTCTTTTGCGCGATTTACATTCATATTATCAACTCCACTTGTATTTAATAAAATCCTTTTTATGAAAGTTTTACGTTAAATCCAAGAAAATCCCTTTTGTTTTTTCCTTCATAATTGATTGAAGGCGTTGTATTAACAGTCATCATATGATGATAGAACTTTCACAATAAGTATATTTTTACGTTCTCCGAATATAAGAAAACTATGCTAGAATAAACTGATATTTTAAATATATTTTCTCACGGTGTGAGATGTATTATCTTGTATAGAGAGAAAAGGGGGATTAGGGTAATTGATGAGCGCTATTATATTTTTACTATTTTTCTTCATTAGTATTGCAGTCATTTATTTATATTCTAACCAACAACGAATAAGTGAAAATGTTTTTAATAGATCTTTCATTTTATCTGTTATGAAAAAATATGGTGGGACCACCCTTTCGCATCTTCTCTTTTTAGAGGATAAGCAGGTGTTTCAAGCACAGGGAGGTTCTGTCCTAATTTCGTATAGAAAAAAGGGAAGAAGACTTTTTATCCTTGGTGATCCGTTTGGTGATAAGGAAAAAATTGAAGAAGGTTTGAATGAGTTTTTTTCTTATGCATCTAAAAGAAAATTAACACCGGTCTTCTATCAGGCAAGTGAAAAATATATTTCATTTTATGAAAAACACGGTTACCGACTATTTAAAGTCGGAGAAGAAGCTAAAGTGAATCTTAAAAGCTTTGTAATTGAAGGGAAAAAGTTCGGGAATATCCGAAATATTAAAAATAAATTTACAAAAGACGGATATATCTTTTCGGTTGCTCATCCACCGTTCAGTTCTAGTCTTTTAGAAGAAATGAAATCTGTTTCAAATGAATGGTTAAATGATCGAAAAGAAAAAGGTTTTTCTGTAAGTTCATTCTCTGAGGAATATATTAGTTATTTTCCGGTATCGCTCTTTCGTGATCCAAATGGACGTTTAATTGCCTTTGCAAGTCTGCCATCTGATTACCAAAAAGAAGAAACATTAAGTATTGATATAATGAGATATCGAAATGATAGTAGAGGTGCCATGGATATGGTATTTGTATCAACGATTCTTTGGGCAAAAGAAATGGGTTATACATCATGTAGTCTTGGAATGTCTCCATTATCAAATGTGGGCGTTGACAATAACTCACCTTTTCAAGAGAAAATAGCCCGATATGCCTTTTTGAATGGATGTAAATTTTATAATTTTAAGGGCTTGCGTAGGTATAAAGCTAAATTTGCCACCGATTGGTCTCCTCGTTATTTAGTTTATAAAAAGTCTTTATTATTTTTACTGATTTTACAACTCATTTTAATTGTACAAAAAGAGCCTATACACAAATTTTCTTTTATAAAGAAGAAGATTTTTCGAGACAAAGAAGCGGTATAGAGGAAAAGGACGACTAAATGCAGTCGTCCTTTTTTTATAGGTTTGAAACAAGCTCCATACAATGTGCAACAATTTCTTTTTCTTCATCTTCTTCAAGACCGAAATCTAAAAATTTTTCTGTTGTCATCTCAATGAAATCATATTGTGCAATATTGTATTGATCTTGGTCAACAGCAAATATTAATTTTAGTTTAATTCCGTGTTCACTAAACAACTCATCCTCCTCATCTACATCTAATGTAAGGAAAATCTCGTAACGATCTCCGGAAAGAATGCCGAATGGGTCATCTAATTTTTCAATTGTTGATTCAATGATTTTCATTTAAATCTTACCTCTTCCTATTCTTGAATAATCTCATTTAATGGTGTGAAAATATGTACCTAGTCAAACTTCTATAGCATTAATATTATAGCCTTTTCTTTATGATAATCCAAATTAGGGGTGGTCCGATGAAAATCTTGGTTCTTGGAGACACGAATATACCTAAATGTGCAAAAAAACTTTCATATTCCTCTTAAAAAGGTAGTGAATGGTATTCTCTTATTTAATCCGGGTTCTGCTACTGACAAAAGGAGACAAAGACACTATTCATATGGAATTTTAACAATCACAAGTGAGATTCACGCTTAACATAAGTTCTATAGTGTTAGAGAGTAAATTTGTAGACATGCAGTTAGTTATCAAGTGTTACAGTATTGTTAATCTTATCTGCAAGTACGGGAATACAAAAGGGGAATAACATTTGTTTTGATTGCAATGTTATTCTCCATTTTAAAGGACGTTAATTTAGAATTAAAAGCTGGAAAATCACGTCAGATTTAATTGATTTAATTGTTTTTATTGAGTATCTCAAGAATTTGAGATGCTCTTTTTATTGTTAGTGTTAAAATTTTCATTTTAAAAGCGGTATAAAATCATGTTCCAAATCACTTATGTTAGATATTCTAACACGAAATTATCAGAAACTTTGCAAAACGTGTTGACACTTTGAAAATATCGTATAGAATAGTAAATAAGAAACAGATGTTATATTTTCTTACATCTAGTGTAAACTAAACAAACGAGGGAGGAAATGACATGGATTCAATGTTTTTAATGAACAGCTTATGGGTCATGTTAAGTGCAATTTTAGTTATTTTTATGCTAGGAGGATTTATTCTACTTGAAGCAGGGTCAACAAGAATGAAAAATGCAGGTCATATTGCAGGTAAGACAATATTTACAGTAGGCCTTGCTTCATTAGTTTACTGGGCGGTAGGGTATGCATTTACTTTTGGTGGAAATGGTAATTTCTTTGTCGGTTTAACTGATTTCTTCTACTCAGGAGCACAAGCGGAAGGAATGGGATTATCCACAGCAGTATTCTTTGTTTTCCAATGTGCATTTGCCTGTATCTCAATTACAATTGCTTTAGGTGGATTTGCGGAACGTGCTAAATTATCAATTTATCTAGTTTTTACTATCTTATTCTCAGCTCTTATTTATCCGGTTATTGCTCATTGGATTTGGGGTGGCGGTTGGTTAGCAGAACATGGTAAACAAGACTTTGCCGGATCAACAGTTGTTCACTTAACAGGTGCTATGGCAGCATTTGCAGCAACAATTTTATTAAAACCTCGTATTGGAAAATACAATAAAGATGGCTCAGCTAATAACATTCAAGGTCATAACCAAGTATTCACAGCTTTAGGTGTTCTTATCCTTTGGGTAGGTTGGTTCGGATTTAATGCAGGTAGTACTGTAGCTGTTGATGACGGTTTCTTCGGATTTGTTGCTTTAAACACGAACTTAGCTGCTGGAGCAGGTGCAGTTGCAGCACTTCTTATTTCTTGGATGGTTTTAGGGAAATCTGATGTTCCAACAATGTTAAATGGTGCTTTAGCAGGTTTAGTTGCTATTACAGCATCATGTGCGTTCGTTGATACTTGGGCGGCAGTGGTCATTGGTTTCATTGCTGGTATACTAGTATTCTATAGTGCAAGATTCTTTGAAAAGAGAAAAATTGACGATCCAATCTTTGCTTTATCTGTACACGGTGTTGCTGGTGTATGGGGAACTTTATCAACAGGCTTCTTTGCAACGCCAGAACTAGCATCTGTTGGTAAGCCTGGTTTATTCTATGGTGGCGGATTTGATCAACTTGGCGTACAATTTATGGGTGTTGCAGTATCTGGCCTTTATGCATTCATTGTATCTTTTGTTATCTTAGCAATTGCTAAGAAAGTAATGAATGGTCTCCGTGTAACAGAAGAAGAGGAAGTAATGGGATTAGATATGAGCGAACACGGAAGCTATGGTTACCCAGAAGTGTTTGCTTCAAAAAATCAAAATGTTGGCTCTTAAACAACATAAGTGGTTAGATACGCTCATATTGAATAAACGTGAGGAAGTGTCTCTCATGCACGGTGCATTTGATTCCTATGAATCAATTAAAAAGTGGAAAGACGAACATATCCACAATTATGAATCAAATACAATAGAGTTAAATAAATTTCATGATGAGATGATGAAGAGTGCTAGTAAAGTGGCACTCTTTCATCTTGAAAGGAACTCTGGGGCTCCACCTTGTGATTTTACATGGTTTATTACTGGGAGTGGTGGACGAATTGAACAAGGTATCATTAGCGATCAAGATCATGGTTTAGTTTACGAAGAAAAATCAGAACGTGCAAGTAAGTATTTCTCTGCCCTTGGAGAAGAATTGTCAAAAGGACTTCATTTAATCAGATATCCTTATTGTGAAGGAAACGTTATGAGCTCAAATCCTTTGTGGTGTAAATCATTAGATGACTGGGAAAAGCAACTTGTTGCTTGGATGGATGAAAAAAGCTGGGAATCCATTCGCTTTTTACAGATCTTTTATGACTGTAGAAGCTTAGTTGGAAATGATGCTTTTATAAAGGACTTAAAATCTACAATCTTTGAATATCGAAATACAAATCCTAAGCTTTTACAGCGATTTATGGACAATATTCAACATATTAAACATTCGATTGGTCCATTAGGACAAATCTATGTCGAACAAAGTGGCCAGTATGAAGGATGTATTGATCTAAAAAAAGGAGCTTTTTTACCGTATGTTAATGCAGTTAGGTTACTAGCAATGAAAGAGGGGATAATTGAAACCTCTACTCTCGAAAGAATTACCATCCTTAGTAAAAAAGATCCTTATCGACAAGAAATGCTTTATTATAAAAAGAATTTTGAGAAGTTGCTTGAATACCGAAGACTATTATTTGCAAGTGCTGAAAGTTATGATGATGTGCATTATTTAAACATTAAGAAAATGACCAAGGAAGAAAAAAGAGAGATAAAATCAATCTTAAAAGATGGTAAAAAACTGCATCAATATGTGCAGGGGATCATTGATAAAGGGTGTTTAGAATGACATTTGACCCGTTTTTTTTTATGAGAGGTAAGCTTGGTGGTTCTCAATCTGCCCAATCACAGCAACAAGTAGCCTACCTTAGACAATTACAACGTGAAATGAGGGTGGAGGAGACATTAAATATTCCTCTTACTGAATTAAACGTCATTGTTTTTGATATCGAAACAACAGGTTTTTATCCCGATCAAGGAGACCAAATTATTTCAATTGGTGCAATTAAAGTAAAGGGAGATGAAATTAAAGAAGAGGAAACCTTTTACTCACTTGTTCGCTCAGAAAAACCAATTTCTAATGAAATTAGTTCTTTGACTGGTCTAACAAACGAACAATTAACAACTGCTCCGCTGTTATCCGAAACCTTGTTCGAGTTTTTTCGGTTTGCCCAGGATTATACACTTGTTGCTCATCATGCAAACCATGAAAAGATGTTTTTACAGCATGCCTCTTGGAAGCTCTACAGGTCACCATTTAAGCACCGCCTTGTAGATATGTCCTTCTTGTACAGAATTGCAGAGCCTGGAGCAAAGCTTATCACTCTTGAAGAATGTTGCAAACATAATGGAATACCGATTTTTGGTCGACATCATGCTCTGGAGGATGCCAAGTTGACTGCACAGTTATGGAGTATTTATGTTAATAAGCTTAAAAGATTAGGGTGTGAAACATTAAAGGATTTATATGAACGTTATACAATGGTTTAATGAAAAGGGTTATCAAAATGATAGCTCTTTCTTTATATAGAAAAAGTTTCAGAATATAATGATTTATCATAAAAAGATAGCCAAATTATGTCATAAGTAGTATGATAGTACTACTAAATTTATAGGCAGAATTGCCGAAATTATTTGTATATAATATAAAATTGGGCAAACCATTTGAAAAAATGGGACGCAAAACTAAAGGGGCTTATCATTTTATGCTAGCCAGTTGCAGATATGATTAACTTTAAACTTTTTAGTGAGCTGTCCTTATTTTTATCATGTGGGCAGTTTTATTATTTTACAAAGAGTAATAGAGACGAGAAAGGGAGAAAGAACATCATGAAAATCCGTCATGTTTTAAAGAATAATGTATTAAAAGGTATTGACAGAAATCTCACGATTAGAAAAAAATTAATCATTGCCTTCGCATGCATTTTACTTGTACCAAGTCTTGCTATAGGATTTATCTCTTATCAATCTGCAAAATCTGAATTACAAGATAGCATGCTTCAAACAGCTAAGGAAAGTGTGCAACTAATTGATTCTTCTATGAATTCACAGCTAATTCCTATAGAAAAGGACATTGAATATTTTGCTCAGACAGCAAAAACGGCTAATGCAAAAATTGATATCGAGGAAATTTCGAAAATTAAATTGAAATTTAATCAATATATTGAAACAAAACCAGGAGCACAAGCAATTTATATTGGAACAGATACGGGTGAAATGATTGTTTCACCAACACTTCAACTCCCCGATGATTATGACCCACGTGATCGTCCTTGGTATACGTTGGCAATGGAGAATAAAGGAGAAGTTGTTATTACAGATCCGTATATCGATGCTAATACAAATGAAACATCAGTTACATTTGCTAAAGTTTTAAATGATGGTTCAGGTGTAGTGGCTGTTGATGTGAACTTAAATGTACTGAAAGATATGATAAGTGTAGTGAAGGTTGGGGAAGAGGGCTACGTAACAATTGTTGATGAAACTCAAACTTACTTAATTCATCCTTCTAAGCAAGGTGAAAAGGTAACGGATGATTGGGTAGGAAATTTATTTAAAAGTAATACTGGTGAATTTTCCTATACTATAGATGGTAAAGCGAAGGAAATGGATTTTATTACAAATGAACTAACAGGCTGGAAAATTGCTGGTACGATGTATACTAGTGAAATCTCAGAAGCCGCTAAAGGAATCTTTTTAAAAACATTAGCTGTAGTACTAGTATCCTCTATTCTCGGAGCTATTGTTATTTTTGTTATTATACGTTCTATTTTACAACCAATTCGTATTTTAGTTGCTTCTTCAGAAAAAATTGCTAATGGAGATTTAGCGGTTGATATTAACATTAATTCTAATGATGAAGTAGGACAATTGTCCAAGAGCTTTAACAAAATGGTCGAAAATTTACGTGCAGTGGTTGTAAGTCTCCAAACAGCATCAGAAAGGGTGAGTTCATCTTCTGAAGAGTTGATTGCTAGTGCAGACCAATCGACAGCTGGAACTAAACAAGTAACAGAAGCAATCCAACAGGTAGCTAGTGGAGCCGAAAGCCAAACATTTAAAATTGATGCAAATAATGCTGCATTAGATGAAGTGCTACAAGGAATTCTAAGAATTTCATCTAGCTCATCAAATGTTTCTGATATAGCACAAGAAACTGTCAGTGAGGCAGAAGTTGGTGGGAAATTTGTAAAAGATAGCTTGGAGCAAATGAAGTTTATTCATGCTTCCGTGACTGAATCAAATAAGGTCATTCAATCATTATCCAAAAGATCACAGGAAATTGGAAAGATCCTAGATGCTATTTCTGAAATTGCTAATCAAACAAATTTACTTGCATTAAATGCCGCAATTGAGGCAGCAAGAGCCGGTGAACATGGAAAAGGATTTGCAGTAGTAGCTGATGAAGTGCGCAAATTAGCAGAACAATCTCAACAATCAGCTGGTCAGATCTCTACACTAATTTTATCTATACAAAAAGACACAAATCATTCCGTACAGGTAATGGGCGAGGTATCTAAAAATGCAGAGCAGGGATTAACAATCTCAACAGAAACATCTGAGAAATTTGATTCGATATTAAATAGAATGAACACTATGACTCCACAAATTGAAGAAGTTTCAGCAACTGTACAGCAAATAACAGCTGCCATTCAAGAAGTTACAGCATCAGCCAATGAGCTAGCTATTATTGCAAAAGAAAGTTCAGCAACATCTGAAGAAGTAGCGGCTACAACTGAGCAACAACTTGCTTCAATGGAGGAAATTACAGCTGCCTCAAAAGCCTTAACTGGAATGGCTGAAGAACTACAATCAATTATTGATCGCTTTAAAGTATAAGTGATTGTTAAAAAGTCAGCTGAAGTTGCAGCTGGCTTTTTAAGTTTTTCAACTTAAGGTTATTGAGCATTATGAAGCATTTTTAAAACTAGCTTGGAGTCAAGTTACGCCTAAAGAAGTATTATCTATAGCAAAAACTCACCATACATACGATCGTAGCTAGTGATTACCGGAATTAGGGAGATTAAAAGAGCTTGACGGTATGTAATCAAGCTCTAATGAGACGTTAGATGAACAGTTCCCTATATATGGTTGGAAACTACTATCAATTTTTTTGGTTTTCATTACTGGGAAAGAGAAAATACGTAATTAAGCCGGAAAAAAGAGCCCCACCTAAAGAAATCAACGTTCGGATTTGTATGGAAATAGCGCTACCATAGTTTTGGTCAAGTACTCTAATCGCAAAAATAAACACTATGATCATTACAGGTAGCACAATTTTAAATTTCTTCAAAAGCTTCACATCCCTATCAAAAAATAATACTTAGTTTATCATATTTGATGTTAATTGTTAGGACAAGAATACCATCAATTTGGTCGTAGTCAAGATTAACGGTACAGACAATAGAGAAATAGAATAAAATAATGCTAGTCCACCTCTATAATTATGTTTAAAACATTTATTTTAAGCTAAACAAACGGCAGATCATGACTAATTTTGTTATATTATTTAGAATTGATAACCTTTTTCAACGAAATTGTTGTACTATTATATGTGAGACTTACTATAGATTAAACAGTTTGAAGGTAAGGAGAAAATAACATATATGATAAAAAATATGGCTGAATTTACATATAAATTAAATGAAAATGGTGGAGGTCACATTCTGTATTTTACGGAGAAATTGGATGATTATGTTCAAAACGCTGTTGAATTTATAATTAGTGGTATAAAAAACAATGAATATGTTTTGTTTGTTGAAAATGAGCCTATTAATCATTTAATATCACAAAAACTAAAAAATATATTAGAAGCAGATGAAATAAAGAGAGTCCACCAAATTAGTAATTTTGATTTCTATTGTTCCACAGGTAATTTCCACACAGTAACAATTCTAAACTACTTTTTTAACACATTAGATCCCTATTTTGATCAAAATTTGAAAATAAGGTGTTGGGGTCACGTGGAATGGCCGACTCAAAAACATATTAATAGCACATTGAAAGAATTTGAATTTGAAGTAGACAGGTTAATGCCGGAAATGGATATAATCGGTGTTTGTGCATATAATTTAGACCGATTAACGGATGAGGTCCAAAAAGCTTTAATGGAGTGTCACTTATACTTAATGACGGATAATGAAATAATGAAACTAGTTGATGAAGCTAATGGAATAAAGAAAATATTTTAAATTAAGAAGTTCCTAATGGCAATTTGATTCATTTATTCGTCATCCTTTTTTTCTTTTAGCAAATCACGTATTTCTTCCAGTAGAAGTTCAGTGTTAGTTTTAGTTTGACCAAAAGGCTTGTCGTTGTCTAATTTCCGGAGCTTATAAAATAGTTGGACAAAGAAGAAAATACTATATGTTATGATTAAAAATTCTAATACAGTTTGTAAGAATGATCCATATTGAATAACTGATGCTCCAAAAGGTAAAGAGAAATCCTTCAAATTTATGCCGCCTAAAAGTACACCTATTACTGGCATGACAAGATCATCAACTAATGAGCTAACGATTTTTCCAAAAGCCGTTCCGATAATTACTCCTACTGCTAGGTCAATTGCATCCCTCTTATGGCGAATTGTAGAAATTGTTTTAGCATGCTATTATCTCCAATCTATTCATTACTTTAAAAGAGGACAATAAAAACAGTCCTTAGTAAAGATTATTCACATAAGACAAGTTTAGAAGGAGAAGAAGAATATGAAGGTTTCATTGTCAGAATATGATCCGAAATGGCCGCAAAAATACCTGATTGAAAAGGAAATGTTACAATCTAAACTAGGTTTTCTTAAACCAATGATTGAACATATTGGAAGTACATCAATAATTGGTTTATCAGCAAAACCAATAATCGATATCATGATTGGTGTTAGAGAGGAAAGTCAGCTTGAAAAGGTTGTTGATGCGTTATCACAACCTCCTTATGTTTATGTATCAATTTATGATAAACAGCTGCCGTTTCGACGTTTTTTTATTGTGGTTAAAGAAGTTTATGCCGAGTTATATCCACGTGTATTAACGACTGAGAATTTTATGGAGATTCCCCATCAACATCGAATAGCTCATATACATACAGTACCTTTAGATAGTCAATGGTGGGAGGAACATCTTTTATTTCGTGATTTTCTTATACAATCGAAAGAGCATCTTTTAGAATATGAAAGCTTGAAAAAGAAATTATCGAAAAAAGAATGGACTAATGGAAATGAGTATGCTGGTGCAAAGGCTAAATTTATACAGTCTGTTCTTAAAGAGGCAAAATTATAAGGTGTTTTTTAGAAAGATGCTTATTGGTTAGTTGAGATTCCACTAACCAATAAGCATCTTTTTTCGTTCAAAGGTATTAGTTCTTTCGTCCACTAGAAGGAGGTAGATTCCTTCAAAGGATATATTTTTAGAAAATTAAGGAAAATGTATGGATAATTATTTCGATTGTCGATATATTTAAACGTATTACGTTATATCTATAGGTAATGTGATGGTAAACAACTGTGGGGAGGGGAAGTATGGAAACGTTTAAAAAATTAAAAAGCTTTTATTGGCCATACAGAAAGTATTTCTTATGGTCATTGTTTTTTGTCTTATTTATTACAGGCATTACGGTTATTTATCCAATTGTTTTGCAATTAACAATCGATGAAATTGTATTAAAGAAACAATATGAGTATATTCCATGGATTGTGGTTGGTTTTTTATCATTGATGGTGGTAAAAGGGGTATCTGCATTTTTTCATCAATATTTAGGAGATATGTTTGGGATACAGTCAGTTTACAGACTTAGAAATGCTTTATATGAAAAGTTACAGCGATTGCCTTTTATTTACTATGATAATGCTAAAACGGGTGATTTAATGTCCCGATTGACTGCTGATGTAGAAGGGTTTCGTTTCTTTTTATCGTTCGGTTTTTCTGAGCTTGTTCGATTTTTACTATTAATATGCGGAACATTAACAGTTATGTTTATTTATTCCGTACCGTTAACGTTAGTAACGATTGCTGCTTTACCTTTTCTAGCGGTGGCTGTATATCATTTTGATAAACGTGTACATCCAGCTTTTCGGAACATTCGTGAATCATTTGGAAAGCTAAACACGAATGTGCAAGAAAATATTAGTGGAATACAAACGGTTAAGGCACTTTCTCGTGAGGATTTTGAAATATCAAAGTTTAACCAAGCAAACGGCAATTACAAAGAAAAATCATTAACAACCTCCTTTGTTTGGGCGAAATTTTTCCCTCTCATGGAGTTAATCGGAAATATATGTGTTGTCGCATTGCTTGCATACGGAAGTGTACTTGTTATTCAAGGAGGCCTGCAACCTGGTGAGCTTGTTGCTTTTTTCAGTTTAGTTTGGTATTTAATGAACCCAATCATGCACTTAGGATTTGTTATTAACTTATTTTCGCAATCGAAGGCATCAGGAGAGCGACTACTTGAAATTTTAGAGGCTGAGGAAAGCATTCGAGATCAAGAAAATATCCTTCCCGATACTAAAATAAATGGAGATGTAACCTTTTGCAATGTAAGTTTACGTTATAAAGAGGAAGAATCACTAGCATTACATCAACTAACTTTTCAGGCATCAAAGGGAAAAACAATCGGGTTAATTGGTTCAACTGGTTCTGGAAAAACAAGTTTGACTCAATTGATGACAAGGTTTTATACACCAACAAGTGGTCAAATTTTAATTGATGGAGAAGATATTCGTGATTATTCATTAAAAGCATTACGCTCAAATATAGGAGTGGTTTTACAAGAATCATTTTTATTTTCATCCACAATTAAATCAAATATAGCTTACGGAAGACCAGATGCCACGATAGATGAAATTATTGATGCAGCAAAACGTGCGCAGGCACATGATTTCATTATGGAACTGAAAGACGGATACGATACGATGTTAGGTGAAAGAGGACTCGGGCTTTCAGGAGGACAAAAGCAAAGAATTGCAATTGCCAGAGCAATTTGCATGGATCCACGCATTCTTATTTTAGATGATGCAACAAGTGCTGTAGATATGACGACAGAGTCTCATATTCAACAAGCATTAAAGAAGTGATGAAGGGTCGAACGACATTTATCATTGCCCATCGTATTTCTTCTCTGAAGCATGCTGATGAGATTCTTGTTCTTGATAGTGGCTCAATTATTGAGAGAGGAACTCATGAAAGGCTTCTACAGCAAGAAGGTTATTACAAACGAATCTATAATATTCAATATAAAGATCAAAAAGCTGTTCTACACTCAACAGCAGGGTAGGTGATGATATGAGAAACAAAGATATAAAAGAAAAAATTAAGGAAAGATTTCATTACTCCACAGAAACGGTTATAGATAAACCATTTAATTGGCAGCAAATGTGGAGATTACTAAGTTACTTGAAACCGTATTCCAGAACATTACTTCCTGCAGCATTTATTGCTGTCCTCATTTTTGCAGTGGTCCGTCTCGTGGCACCTATATTAATAGGGAAATATACACTAGATTACGCAATTGCAAATAAAGATATCAAGCTTCTCATTATCTTAGTTACGACAATTTCTTTTCTCTATCTTGTATCTTACATAGCCAACACATTTCGAATCAGGTGGATGAACATGCTTGGTCAAAATGTAATCTATGATATTAGAAAGCATATATTTACCCATGTTCAGTCATTGTCTCACAGATTTTTTGATCAGCGTTCCGCAGGTTCTATCCTAGTTCGAATTATGAATGATATTAATTCCCTTCAGGAGCTATTTACTAGTGGGGTAATCAACCTGTTAATGGATTTCATCCTCTTAATCGGGGTTGTAGTACTTTTGTTTACTCTTAGTCCTCAACTCACTTTAGCAATTATGGTTATTGTGCCACTTATGTTTTTCATTTCTACCAGTCTACGAAAAAAAATACGTCGTTCTTGGCAAACTGTACGATTAAAGCAATCAAAACTGAATTCACATCTGAATGAATCAATTCAGGGAATCCGAGTGACTCAATCATTTACACAAGAAAAAGAAAACATTGAATATTTCGATGGAGTTAACTCGGAGAATTTTGGGTCATGGCAAAATGCTACCAAACGCAATGCAATGTTTACACCAATTGTTGAGATGACAAACGCAATTGGTACAGCTATTTTAATTGCTTATGGAGCAACCCTGATAGCAAATGAATCAATTACAATCGGAACTTTTGTTTCTTTTGCTTTTTACTTAGGAATGTTTTGGGAACCAATTTCGAGACTAGGCCAGGTATATAATCAATTGCTAATGGGAATGGCTTCTTCAGAAAGAATTTTTGAATTTATTGATGAAAAACCGAATGTTGCTGATTCGGATAATCCGACCAACCTTAAGAGTATGAAGGGTAAAATTGATTTTGAATCAGTGGAATTTGCCTATGATTCTTCTAGAAAAGCACTCAACAAGATCTCTTTATCAATCTCAGCGGGGCAAACAGTTGCATTGGTTGGCCATACAGGTTCTGGAAAAACAACAATCGCCAATTTAATTAGTCGTTTTTATGATGCAACTGGGGGAAGTGTAAAAATTGATGATATAAATATTAAAAATTTACCAATCAGTGAATTAAGATCACGTATCAGTGTTGTTCTTCAAGATACATTTATCTTTTCAGGCACAATTATGGATAATATTCGGTTCGGTTGCCCAACAGCTTCGGACGAACAGGTGGTAAATGCTGCGAAAGCAGTTGGTGCGGATGATTTCATATGCTGTTTGTCTAGTGGTTACTTAACAGAAGTAGAGGAAAGAGGAAATGTATTGTCAGTAGGTGAACGACAACTTATTTCTTTTGCTCGGACACTACTTGCAGATCCAACCATTATTATACTTGATGAAGCAACTGCAAGTATTGATACTGAAACAGAAGTGAAAATTCAACAAGCACTGAAAACCCTCCTGAGTGGAAGAACTGCAATAATGATTGCCCATCGACTTTCAACAATTCGTGAGGCTGATAATATTATTGTTTTGGATCATGGTGAAATTATGGAGCAAGGAAATCATGAACAACTAATGGAGAAAGAGGGTGTTTACTATGGATTGGTCAAAGCTCAATTTACTATGTTAGAAGTGGGATAATTCTATAGATATCGAATGAGAATAATAGTTTTTATGGATTTATACTTGAAAGGCGCCCAAAATGGGTGCTTTTTTCATTCATAAAAAAAAAAGTGAAATTAAAATTTTAAAAAAACTTCGTGAATTAAATGAACAAAACATATTAATTGTTCGAAAAGATTTATACATACAAATAGGTTTTTAAGGATAAATCAACCATAATATTTACCCCCATTTACCCTTCATTTATAGTTGGAAATAACAAAGAATTCTAATTATTACATTTTGTAAGCGCGTTCAGATATGGGGGGGTATTATGTTAGCAATATTAGGTTTTCTAATGGTATTTGTGTTTATGTTTTTAATTATGACTGGTAGACTATCAGCTTTAATTGCTTTAATTCTTATTCCCGTTATATTTGCAATTGTTGGAGGGTTTGCGAGTGAATTAGGACCAATGCTAATAGATGGCATAAATCAATTAGCTCCTACCGGTGTTATGCTTATGTTTGCGATTTTATATTTTGGTATAATGATTGATGCTGGTTTATTTGATCCTGTTGTAGGGGCAATTTTAAAGGCTGTTAAAGGTGATCCATTAAAAATTATTATCGGAACTGCAGTGTTAGCATTAGTTGTATCCTTAGATGGAGATGGGACAACAACCTATATGATTACAATTTCGGCTATGTTTCCACTGTATCAACGATTAAAAATGAATCCATTAATTCTTCCATGTATAGCGATCATGAGTGTTGGTGTAACAAATCTTACGCCATGGGGAGGACCAACTGCCCGCGCAGTTAGTGCTTTAAATTTAGATATGTCAGAAGTGTTTGTACCACTTGTTCCTGCAATGATAGGTGGAGCTATATGGGTTATCTTTGTTGCATACTTATTTGGAGTTAAAGAAAGAAAACGTGTTGGAACTTTAGAATTAGATCAACTACCACAGCAACAGTTAATCGCGTTTCATCAACAAGCAGCAGCATCAGAAGTGCAATCAGAAAAACGTCCAAAATTAATATGGATCAACTTTGCATTAACTGTACTCCTTCTTTTAGGTTTAATCATGGGAATTATGCCTCTGCCCGCTTTATTTATGATTGGCTTTGCACTTGCAATTGTGATTAACTACCCTAATTTAGAAGAACAAAAGGAACGTATTAAAGCACATGCTGGAAACGTTTTAGCTGTTGTATCACTTGTTTTTGCTGCTGGTGCATTTACTGGCATTCTATCAGGCACGAAGATGGTGGACGCAATGGCAAACAGTCTTGTTGCTTTAATTCCAGATGCATTAGGCTCTTATCTACCGATTATTACAGCATTGACTAGTATGCCCTTTACTTTTTTTATGTCAAACGATGCATATTATTTTGGTATGCTACCAATCATTGCTGAAGCTGCTACTAGTTATGGAATCAATCCAGTTGAAATTGCTCGTGCATCATTAGTTGGTCAACCCGTTCATTTGTTAAGTCCTTTAGTTGCTTCAACGTATTTGTTAGTTGGTATGTCAAAAGTAGAGTTTGGTGACTTTCAAAAATTTACGTTAAAATGGACTGTTGGTACTTCGCTTACCATGTTAATTGTTTCAATTATTGTAGGTGTAATCTCTATATAAAATCATGTGAGAGCTAGAGAGTTACTCTAGCTCTTTTAAAAGTAAATATAGTTAAAATAAGATGTTAAGATGATGGTATAATCTTTAAAATGATTTAATTTATGATTAAAAAGGATATGGAAATGAGAGGGAAAAATAAAATTTCATTGCAATTTAAAGTATTGTCACTGATAAGCGTCCTGCTATTAGTGATCATTTTGCTTTTAGCTGGTATTTTCTCGTATATATTATACGTTGATTCAAGAACTCAAGCAGAGCTGCTCGTGTTGCAAACAGCAAAAACGATTTCTTTAATGCCAGAGCTTTACGAGGCAATTAAAGAAGATAACTTGGAGGAAATATTTCGACCAATTGCCGAACAAGTTAAAGATCAGGCAAATGCTTCAAATATAGTAATTGAGAACCGTGAACGGATCATTTACTCTCATTCAGATTTGAAATTAGTTGGACAAAGAAACTCTAATCACACAAATGACCAAGCTTTAATTTTTGGTGGATCTAGTAGCTTTGAAATAGATCGAGAACAGGGGCGTGTTATTGTTGGAAAAGTTCCAATCATTGCTGACTATAGTACATATAGTCAAGTTATTGGAACAGTATCTGTTGAATTTTTAGAGAAAGACCTTCTTTACAATTTATATAAGAAAATAAAATTTATTATATTTGCTTCTCTTGGAGTATTCATTTTAGGAATCATCGGTGGGATTTACTTAACAAACAATATTAGAAAAGATACTCTCGGATTAGAACCTCATGAAATTTCATCTTTATTCCGAGAAAGAAATGCGATACTTTCTTCTATTAAAGAAGGAATTATTGCTATTAATGAAAGAGGGCTCATTACAATGATTAATCTATCTGCATCAGATATGTTAAACATTTGTGAAAAACATTTCATTAATCAACATATTCATGATATTTTACCTAATATCAAAATTGATCTTGTATTGGAAACTGGACAGGATATCCATAATGTAGAACTGCTTCTTCATGATAAAATGTATATTTTTAATTTCATTCCTATCATTGAACAAGAACAAGTTGTTGAACAAGTTGTTGGAGTGGTTTTAAGTTTTCGTGATAAAACAGAATTAAAGAAATTAATAGATACAATTTCAGAAGTTCGTACCTATTCAGAAGGCCTTCGAGCACAAACACATGAGTATGCAAACAAATTATATTTATTATCCGGTTTATTACAACTAGAAAAATATCAAGATGCACTTGATTTTATAAATAAAGAATCAACGATCCATCATCACCAAACAAAACTTTTGTTTAATCAAATTCAAGACCTTAATATCCAGGCAATCTTATTAGGTAAATTGGGAAGAGCGTCAGAGATGAAGATTCATTTTGAAATAGACCCTGAAAGTTATGTAGATCCTCTTCCAAAACATATTGGAGTTACAGAGATCATCACAATTATTGGAAATTTAATTGACAATGCTTTTGAATCAGTCATTTTTCAAGATAAGAGAAACGTTTCATTTTCTATAACAAACCTCGGAAATGAAATTATTATAGAGGTAACTGATAGCGGCAAAGGGTTATCAAAAGAACAATTTGATACACTTTTTGCAGTTGGCTTTTCTTCTAAAGGTGAAAATAGAGGGTATGGACTATATAATGTAAAACGCATTGTAGATGCCTTAAACGGAAATATTGATGTAATTAATGGCAAAGAAGGAGGGGCAATTTTCACAGTGTTTCTTCCAAAGGGAGTTAAGTAAAGATTAAGGAGAAGGTTCAAATGATTAACGTACTAATTGCAGAAGATGATTTTCGAATTGCCCAGGTTCAGGAGCAATTTCTAAAGAAGATAGCAGACGTTCAATTAGTAGGAAAGGCACTAAATGCAAATGACACGATGAAGTTGTTGAATGAAAATAAAGTTGATCTGCTTTTACTTGATATATATTTACCAGATGAATTAGGTATAGATATATTACCTAAAATTAGAGAGCGATATCCTACCACCGACGTAATCATGATCACGGCTGCAACTGAAAAAGACATGCTTGAAACATCTATAAGACAAGGTGTATTTCATTATTTATTAAAACCTGTAACGATGGAAAAATTTATTGAAACAATTGAAAACTATAAAAATAGAAGGAAATTATTTTATAGTCAAGATGAAGTAACTCAAGTCTTCATTGATCAATATTTTACAAAAGGAAATCAACAAACACTAAATCAAAAAGATTTACCTTCCGGGGTCGATAAAATAACGCTACAAAAGGTAATTGAGGTTCTCAACGCTTTTAAAGGTGGTGTTACGATTGAAGAGATGGGGGAAAGAATGGGTGCTTCAAGAACAACTGCAAGAAGGTACTTGGAGTATCTCGTCTCAATTGATGAATGTAAATCAAAACATGAATATGGCATAGTAGGAAGACCAGAGAGAAAGTACTTTAAAAAAGGTGGAGTTTATTAGGTAATGATGAGAAAAAGAATCTTTTATGTTTGCTTATATTTTCTCCTTTTCCTTTTTGGATGTTCAGTACAAGAGAATAATGAGTTTCTGCTAAGTGAAGATATAACAATCATAGCTCCAAGCTCAAAAGGTGGAGGATGGGATTTAACAGCAAGAGCTGTGCAACGTACTCTTTTAAGTGAAGGGATCATAGAGGAAGATATCCAAGTAGTGAATAAAATTGGTGCTGGTGGAGAACTAGGGTGGAAATTTTTAAGTCAGCAAGAGGGACAAGTACTTGCGATGAATTCAAGTCTTCTTATAACAAATCATTTGCTAGGTCAAAGTAAGCTAACATTTAAAGATTTTACTCCAATCGCAACATTGGCAACTGAATGGGAAGCAGTTATTGTCTCAAAAGAATCTGAAATGAATAGTGCAAAAATGTTAATGGAAAAGATGGAATCAGCACCAGAATCTTTTAAAATTGGGGTTTCGCCTAGACTAGGAAACGATGATCAACTTTCTTTTGTATTGGCTAGTAAACAAGCAGATATAGAGCCAACAAAGCTTAATTTCCGGGTGTATGAAAATAGTCAACAGGTTGTTGATGCATTACTTGCAAAACAAATAGATGTTGCCACTATGACAATATCAGAAGCAATTAAGTATTATGAGTTAAATCAAGTAAAGCTTCTAGTAGTTTCGGCCGATAGCCGGTTAAGGGAACTTCCGATGATTCCTACCTGGAAGGAAGAAGGGATAGACGTCGTTTTTAGCCATTGGCGAGGAATAATGGGGCCGCCTAATATGACAAAAGAAGAGATTTCATTTTGGGATAAGACATTAAGTGAAATGGTGAAAACTAAAAAATGGCAAGAAATACTAGACGAATATATGTGGAAGAGTTTTTATAAAGACAGTAAAGATACCTTTAACTATCTTGAACAACAAAGTGAGATGTATGAGCGTTTAATGGGGGTTAATGAGATGAGTTGATTCTCGTGAACAAAATGATCAAAACTCACTTAATGAACATAATAAAATAATTATTTGTATTATTTACTTTGAAAGTAACTGGAATTATCATATGGAATGAAAGGTTACAAAACTTTATCTTGTCTTAGCAACTGTTTCTAAAAGGGGAACTTTATACTATTAAAAGATTGCTATTTATAAATGTTAGTATAGAAGTTTACCATTTTGATTTGACGATTAGCCTTTTAACAAAGATATTGGGGGAGCAAAAAATGTGGGTAATTACTGTTTATTCTAATGAAAGTATTAAAATGTTCGAATATGAAAGTGAATTAGAAGCTAAAGAATCACTACGGAGCATGAAAGGAAGTAGTATTCTCTCACATGTTGTTTATTATAATGATCACTTAGTAGAAACAGTAGCTAATTAATAGAAACCAAAATGACCCTATCTAAATTACTCTTTTCCCATTGTTAATGTGAAAAGAGTAGCAAATTAGGGTCATTTTTTAGTTATTGTAACAGAAGTTAGGAACGTAGATTTATGAGGGGTGAGTAAGGTTGATCAAGCAAATGAACCTTTATTTTATTATTGAAACAGTCATTGTTGGAGTATGTGGGGGAACTCTTTTCTTACTATTTAACTTGCCTTTAGCATGGATGCTTGGTCCACTAAGTGCAGTTATGCTTTGGAAGTTGATAACTAAACGCAAATTACATTGGCCAATTGGTTTTCGTAACGGTGGACAGATGATTTTGGGCTTTAGTATGGGGTTATCATTTACAACGGAGAGTGCTAGGCAAATACTCGAGCAATTTCCCTCAATGATGATAACAACAATTTTAATGGTTGGATTTGGTCTTGTAATGGCTAAGTTCATTTCAAAGGTCACAAAAATGAAAGTAGCAAGTGCGGTGATGGGGACAACACCCGGAGGATTATCACAAATGGTTATTTTAAGTGAAGAAATTACTGATTCAGAACCAACAATTGTTACATTTATGCAAACGGTGAGGATGTTAACGGTTATTTTCCTAGTACCTTTTTTAACGATCCATGCATTATCTACCTCTCACACCGATAGCTTCGTGGAAGATTCTGTTTCTCAAATGAATACAAGCGGTTACATACAACTATTAATCTTTTTAGTTATTGTTTTCTTTTTTACAAAATTGGCAGTTCGTTTTAAATGCCCTACTCCATGGATTATTGGTCCACTTATTTCTTCTGCACTTTTAACTGTATTTGGGTTTAGTGTTCCATCTGTGCCTGATTTTTTGACCATATTGGCCCAGCTTTGCTTGGGGATCTACCTAGGTCTTGGGATGAAAACAAATATGCTAGGTAATTGGCAAAGTTTGTTGCCGGTTACGATCTTGTCATCATTACTCATTGTAGGGTTTGCTCTTTTATTAGCATACGGATTACATAGCTTATACTCTATTTCCATGTCTACAGCATTTCTATGTATTGCACCAGGTGGATTACCTGAAATGGGTGTCACAGCTCATACAGTAAATGCGGATGTTTCAATGGTGGCGGCCTTCCAATTATTTCGTGTGTTTTTTATCTTATTCATCATTCCGTTATTCTTAAGAAAATTTTTTGGTAGAAATACAATTGAGAAAAAATCAGTTACTGCAAGTAAATTAATACCGTAAATAAAATGAACAAAATACACAGAAAAAATTAAAAGCAATAAATTGTCAAAACGATTACAGGAAAGAGCACCTATAATAAAATGTATTTAGGATATTAAAACGCTTCCAATTCACCTAATTTATTTTAAGCGCAAATGCTTATAGGCTTTCGCTACGTACAAGAAATAGATTAGTCGTTCTAATATCCCCTTTATTGATAAAGCATTTGGAGGTATCGAATGTCTCAACTTAGTAATGCAAGCATGAATATAATTATTAGACTTCATTTTCAGAAAAACCTTATTACGTTTAGTGAGATTGCTAAGGTAATTGGGGAAGCTGGTGGTGATGTAATTGGAATTGATGTGATCTCAACAAGTAAAACACAAACGGTACGAGACATAACGATAACAGTAAAGAACCAACAACATGGTCAAACTGTTATGGACGAAATCGGTCAACTAGAAGGTGTAAAGATTTTGTCAGTTTCTGATCGAACATTTTTATTACATCTTGGAGGAAAAATAGAAATCACTCCAAAAAATCCGATTAAAAATCGAGATGATTTATCTAGAGTTTATACACCTGGAGTCGCACAGGTATGTAACGCCATTGCTGATGAGCCACTTAAAGCTCACTCGTTAACGATTAAACGAAATACGGTTGCGGTTGTTTCTGATGGAACTGCAGTTTTAGGACTAGGTGATATTGGGCCATTGGCTGCAATGCCTGTTATGGAAGGAAAAGCAATGCTGTTTAAACAAATGGCAGATGTAGATGCATTCCCAATATGTCTTGATACGAAAGATCCGGAAGAGATTATTTCAATTGTAAAATCAATTGCGCCTGCCTTTGGAGGTATTAATTTAGAAGATATTTCTTCTCCTAGATGCTTTGAAATCGAAGAAAGATTAAAGACTGAAATGGACATACCTGTCTTTCATGACGACCAACATGGAACAGCTGTCGTATTACTTGCAGGTCTTTACAATGCACTTAAGCTTACTGGTAAAAATATTGAATCAATCAAAGTTGTTTTGAATGGTGTAGGTGCAGCTGGAACAGCATGTGCAAAAATGCTGCTAGCTGCTGGAGTGAAAAACATCATAGGTGTTGATCGAGCAGGTGCTATTAATAGAAATGAAACATACGATAATAAAAATTGGACAGACTTTGCATACATGACAAACCCAGAAAATATCAGTGGTTCCTTAACTGACGTAATAATAGGAGCAGATGTTTTTATCGGAGTTTCAGCTCCTGGTGTGTTAACGGTAGAACATCTCAAAACAATGGCGAAAGATCCAATTGTGTTCGCATTAGCTAACCCTGTACCCGAGATTGATCCAGAACTAGCTGAACCATATGTTAGAGTGATGGCGACAGGTAGATCCGATTTTCCAAATCAGATTAATAATGTCCTTTGTTTCCCTGGTATTTTTAGAGGGGCACTTGATTGCCGGGCTTCAGAAATTAATGAAGAAATGAAAATTGCTACTGCAAAAGCTATTGCTAATGTAGTTTCTGATGATGAGTTAAGTGAAACCTACATTGTTCCAAGTGTATTCAATCAAAAAGTTGTTGAAAAGGTACGCGAGGCAGTGGTAAAGGCTGCTTATGAATCTGGTGTGGCAAGAAAAGATCTATTTAAAGAAGAAAATGCACTAGTGAGAAGTTATTAGCAAAAAGTCTTAGGTTACTAGTTTTTTTAAACAAGTAGCTTAAGATTTTTTTGCTTTTTTTTGAAACCATTTAATACCTCCTACGTATTAGGTAATGAAGACAAATTTTGGAGGTAGAAACATGGAAGAACAAACAATAAAAACGAAAAAACCGTCATTATTCGGAATGATTTTTCAACCGGGAGAACAATTTGAGAGATTAAGAGAAAAACCAGTCATTTGGCTTCCGTTAATTCTTTTGTCTATACTTGGAACAGTTATTGCTGTCCTTACAGCACTTAACGTGGATTATTCTACATTACCAGGACCAGCTATGTCGGCTGAAGAGCTTGAGCTTACAAAAATGTTTGGAATCATTTTTGGGGGACTTGGTGGTTTATTTGGTACATCAATTGGCTTTGTAGTTGTTGCAGCAATTTTATTAGGAATTGCCAAAATAGCTAAATCACCAGTTTCATTTAAACAAATGTTTTCACTAATCATTTTCACCGGATTTATCACAACAATTGGTCAATTATTAAATCAACTTATTATTTACGCAATTGGTGGAGATCCGTACATTATGTGAACAAGTGTTAACAGCTTTGTTGGAGCAGATGGAGTTTTAGGAGCAGTTTTAGGCGTATTTGAAGTGTTTCAAATTTGGTATTATGTTTTACTGGCACTTGGACTTGTGAAAGTAGCCCAACTTTCCAAACCTGCAGCATATACAATTGCTATTATCTTCTTTATTTTAGGTCTTATTGTTGCAGCAATTGGAGGAGTTCTTAAAGGGATTGCACAGTTCTGATGAAGAAAAAAATTTGGATAGGTATAGGCGTTGCATGCTTAATCATTATATTAGTTGGAGTTAATGTTTTTCGAACAGTAAGTAAAGAAAACCTAACAGTTGATACAATAAAAGTTGAAGAACGTGAAATGACCGGGAATGTAATGGTTCCCGGTACACTTTCGCTAAGAAATGAGAGTTTAGTTTACTTATCACCTGAAAGTGGTAAAGTTGCTGAGATTCTTGTAAAAGAAGGAGATAAGGTGGAAGAAGGAACACCTCTACTTCGTTATGAGAATGAGCAGCTATTAGTAGAAAAAGAACAAAATGCTTTATCTCTAGAATCTTCCTACCTACGAATTAATCAGGTGGAAAAACAAATAAATGATTTGGATGAAAAAGAGGAGGATTTGACGAAGCAAGTAGGCAAAGAGGAAGCGAAAAAACAAGTTGATGCCGAAAGAGATCAATTAAAAACAGATTTAAAATTAGCTAACATCGAAGCTAGACAAGTGCTGCTTCAAAAAGAAACAATTGAGAAAAAACTGGGAGAACTTGAAGTTGTAAGTGAAATTTCTGGTACGGTTCTTTCTATTAGTAAAGATGCATCAAAAGGAGTCACTCAAGGAGCTATTTTACACATTGCAAAACCTGATGAGCTCATTGTAAAGGGATCCATTTCTGAATATGATTCTTTAAAAATTAAGGAGAAGCAACCTGTAACATTGAGATCTGATGTTGTACCAGGAAAGGAATGGGTTGGTGTCGTTAGTAAGGTTAATCTTCTGCCGGAACAGAGTGAAAATGCAATGGGTAATGAAGATAGTGCTGTTCAGTATCCAATTGAGGTTACAATTGATGATAAAGGTATTAAAGCAAAACCAGGTTTTAAATTAATAATGGATATCCAAACAGAAAAAAGAAAAGCTCTTGCTGTTCCTTTAGAAGCAGTTAAACAGGATGCTGAAGAATATTATGTATTTGTTGTTGAAGAAGGAAAGGCCATTCGTAAAATAGTAAAAACAGGAGCAGCAAGTGATGAGTATATGGAGATCAAAACAGGGTTAGAAACAGGAGAAAGAGTTATTGTTAGTCCTTCAAATGAACTGCAAAATAACATGGAAGTGAATGAGAAATGATTGAGTTAACTTCCATTACTAAGAGCTATAAAGTTGGACAGGATACATTGGATGTTCTTAAAGGAATTAGTCTAACAATTAACGAAGGTGAATTCGTAGCGATTATGGGTCCTTCTGGTTCCGGAAAATCGACACTAATGAACGTTATTGGATGTTTAGACAACCCTACCTCGGGCACATACTTACTCGGTGATGAGGACATTTCAACTTATAAGGATGAAATGTTAGCTAAGGTACGTAATTTATCGATAGGCTTCGTTTTCCAACAATTTCAGCTTCTCCCCCGGCTCACGGCTCTAAAAAATGTAGAGATTCCTATGGTTTACGCCGGTTATAAGAAAAAAGAGCGTGAGGAGAGAGCAAAGCAGGCTCTTGAAAAGGTTGGGCTAGCCGAGAGGGTGAATCACTTGCCCAATGAGTTATCTGGAGGACAAAAACAACGTGTTGCAATCGCGAGGTCAATTGTAAATAACCCTAAAATCATACTAGCGGACGAACCAACTGGAGCACTTGATAGTAAAACAAGCATTACAATAATGGAGCAATTCACACAATTAAATTTGGAGGGAACAACAGTTATACTTGTTACCCACGAACAAGAGGTTGCTGATTATGCAAAAAGAATTATAACAGTTAGAGATGGGATCATTCTCTCAGATGTAGAGCGGAGGAGAGAAGTATGAGCTTACTTGAAAATGTAAAGATGGCATTAAGTTCAGTATTAGCTCATAAATTGCGGTCCATTTTAACAATGCTCGGAATTATTATCGGTGTAGCATCGGTTATTTTAGTTGTTGCCATCGGACAAGGTGGAGAGCAATTACTAAAAACTTCAATAACTGGTCCTGGTAATACGATTGAAGTTTATTATGAACCAAGTGAAGAAGAATTACTGTCAAACCCAAATGCCTATATGAATGCTGCTTTTACTCAGGAAGATGTTCATTCATTAAGCAATATACCAGAAGTGAAAAAAGTTGTTGCTGCTTCATCAGAATACTTTTCAACAAGATATCGGGAAGAAACAGCCGATACTAGTGTTAATGGTATAAACCAAGCCTATATGGAAGTAAATAACTTGAAGGTTGAATCAGGAAGAAATCTGGTTGAAGCAGATTTTATTGGAGGCACACGTGTAGGGGTTATTAGCTCAGAGTTGAAAAAGGAAATGTTTGATAAAATTGAGCCGTTAGGTGAAGTTGTTTGGATTAATGGTCAACCGATTGAAATTATAGGAGTATTAGAGAAGCCAGAAGGTTTATTCGCATTCGGGGCGATGGAAGTATATGTACCATGGAGTACATTTCGGAACTCTTTTGGAAAAAATGAATATAATTCAATTACGTTACAGGCTACAAATGCTGACGTAATGAAAGAGGTTGGAGAAAAGGCAACAACTCTTTTAAATACAACTCATAATACAGATGATTCTTATAAAGTGTTTAATATGGAAGAAATGGCAGAAGGAATTGGACAAATCACAACGATTATGACTTTAATAATTGGATCAATTGCGGGTATTTCACTTGTAGTCGGGGGAATAGGTGTTATGAACATCATGCTTGTTTCCGTAACGGAACGAACAAAAGAAATAGGTATAAGAAAGGCGTTAGGAGCAACCAAGCGACAAATTCTTACTCAATTTCTAATTGAATCGGTCACCCTTACTCTTATTGGTGGAATTATTGGAATTTTACTAGGAGCAATAGCGGCAAATGTTGTATCAATCTTTGCTGGATGGCCACCTCTCATTTCTTGGCAAGTTGTTTTAGGAGGGTTAATATTTTCAATGGTTATTGGAATTGTTTTTGGAATGTTACCTGCGAATAAAGCGGCCCGCTTAAGTCCAATTGAATCTTTACGATATGAATAACATTTTAACCTCCCATTAGTTGTTTATGGGAGGTTTTTATTATGTTTTTTTCTTGAAATGTAGAGACTGATTTAACTAATACAATTGAATTCTTTCGAAAAACAATCAATTTCATTCAAATAAAATGAATGCATCGATTCTTCAGCCTATTGTTTTATTAAAATATCATTCGATATATGAATGTTTTTGAAAGGATTGTATGTTCATAGTGATAAAAAGTGATAGTTTTTGATAAAATATGATTGATTTTGGCTGGAGATTAAAGTATAATGAAAAAGTAAGCAGATTATGTATTCGCTTACAAAAAATTAGGAGGTGTTGTTAGTTTGTTAACACCTGAACGTCATCGACTAATTCTTGATCTTTTAAAAGAAAGACATTCTGTGAAAATACATGAGCTTGTCGACTTAACTAACACATCAGAGTCAACAATTCGTCGTGACTTAACACAATTGGAAGAAGATAAATATTTAAAACGAATTCATGGCGGAGCAGCACTTTTACAAGGAAAGCTAAAGGAACCAAATGTTAGTGAGAAATCTGCTAAAAACCTTCAGCAAAAGAAAATGATTGCAGCTGAAGCAGCTGCTCTTATAGAAGAAGGAGATTGTATTTTTTTAGATGCAGGTACAACAACACTACAAATGGTTGATTATTTATCACTTGAAAAAGAAATTGTTGTTGTAACGAATGGACTCACTGTTATTGAACCGCTTTTAAGCAAAGGTATAAAAACATACTTAATAGGTGGATTTTTAAAACCATCTACTGGTGCTATGATTGGACGCGGTGCTTTAACGGCATTAGAACAATACCGTTTTGATAAATGTTTTTTAGGAGTAAATGGCATACATGTTGAGTTAGGTTATACAACACCTGACCCAGAAGAAGCAGCAATGAAAATGACAGCGCTAAAGCTTTCAAGAGAAAAATATGTTTTAGCTGATTATTCCAAATTTGGAGAAATTGCATTTTCAAGAATTGCTCAGCTTTCAGAAGCAAAGATTATAACGGATGAAGGGGAAGATGAAGTCCTTTATCCATATACAAAAAATACAGCAATAAAGGTAGTGAATACATGATTTATACCGTGACATTGAATCCATCAGTTGATTACATCGTAAGAGTTGAACAATTTGAGTTAGGGTCGTTAAACCGTTCATCGGAAGATTCAAAATTTCCTGGTGGTAAAGGGATTAATGTATCACGTGTGTTGAAACGATTAGGTGTTGAATCTAACGCATTAGGTTTTATAGGTGGTTTTACGGGTTCTTTTGTAGCAGATTTTCTATCTGGAGAGAATATTCAACACAACTTTATAAAAGTTTCTGGTGATACGAGAATAAACGTTAAGCTAAAAACTGACGTTGAGACAGAGATAAATGGAGTGGGACCTAGTGTGTCAGAAGAACAGCTAAATCAGTTTTTACAATTGTTTCAGCATATGAATCAAGACGATATTGTTCTTTTAGCAGGTAGTATTCCAGGGACATTACCAACATCTATCTATCAAAAAATCATGACTATATGTAAAGAGAAAGAGATAAAAGTAGTGGCAGATGTTTCTGGTGATGCGCTAAAAGAAGTTTTATCTGAAAAACCATTCTTAATTAAACCAAACCATCATGAATTAGGGGAATTGTTTGAAACAAACATTCAATCTGTGGAAGATGCACATAAATATGCAAAGCAACTCGTTCAACAAGGTGTAAAGCATGTAATTGTCTCAATGGCTGGTGAAGGGGCACTTCTAGTTACAAATGAATTAAGTTATGTAGCAAATGTACCAAAAGGAAAGGTATTAAATTCTGTTGGTGCCGGTGATTCAGTTGTTGGTGGCTTTTTAAGTGCTTTCTCCGAAAATAAATCGCTGGAAGAAGCGTTTAAGATTGGTGTTGCTTCAGGCAGTGCAACAGCATTTTCACTTGAGCTGTGCACAAAAAAAGAAGTAGAAGAGTTATTGCCTCAAATAGAAGTAGTCAAAATATAGAGGGGGAAAAAAGATGAGGATAACAGAAGTATTAACAAAAAGGACAATAAAATTAGAAATCCAATCAACGTCAAAGGGCGACGTTGTAAAAGAATTAGTTGATGTTTTAGATCGTGCTGGTAAGCTTTCAAACAAAGAGTCTTACGAGCAAGCAGTATTAAATCGTGAAAAACAAAGTACAACAGGAATTGGTGATGGTATTGCCATTCCTCATGCTAAAACAAATGCAGTGAAAGAACCTGCTATTGTGTTTGGACGTTCAACAAATGGTGTAGATTATGAATCATTAGATGGTCAGCCAAGTTATTTGTTTTTCATGATTGCTGCACCAGAGGGCGCAAACAATACCCACTTAGAAGCATTGTCAAAACTCTCAAGTATATTAATGAAGCAAGAAGTTAGAGATCAGTTACTTCAAGCAAAAACAGAAGATGAAGTGTTGGCGATTATCGACCAATATGATGTTCAAGAAGATGAGAATGAAGCTGTGTCAACTGAAGGGAAAACAGGAAAAATATTAGCTGTTACTGCATGTCCAACGGGTATTGCTCATACGTATATGGCAGCAGATGCATTAAAAGAAAAAGCAAAAGAGCTGAACTTATCGTTAAAAGTAGAAACGAACGGTTCCGGGGGAGCTAAAAATGTTTTAACTCCTGCAGAAATTGAAGAAGCCACAGCGATTATCGTAGCTGCAGATAAACAAGTAGAAATGGAACGTTTTAAAGGTAAGCATGTGATCATTGTTCCAGTTGCAGATGGTATTCGTAAAACAAAAGAATTATTAGATCGTGCTGTGAATCAAGATGCTCCAATTTATCAAGGAAGTGGAGAATCGAAAAAAGAAGATCGCAGTGGTGAAAGAACTGGATTTTATAAGCACTTAATGAACGGTGTATCCAATATGTTACCGTTTGTTGTAGGTGGCGGTATCTTAATTGCCTTATCATTCATGTTTGGAATTCATGCATCAGACCCTAATGACCCTTCACATAACGCCTTTGCTGAAGCATTGAGCACAATTGGTGGCGGAAATGCATTTGGATTAATGATTCCTGTATTAGCTGGATTCATTGCATTAAGTATTGCGGACCGTCCAGGTTTAGCACCAGGTATGGTTGGTGGATTTATGGCAGCTCAAGGTGGCGCAGGCTTCTTGGGTGGATTAATTGCTGGTTTCTTAGCTGGTTATATTGTTGTACTTTTAAAGAAACTTTTATCTGGTATGCCAGCTTCATTAGAAGGAATTAAACCCGTTCTGTTATATCCGGTATTAAGTATATTCACTGTTGGAATGATCATGTTCTTTGTAGTAAATCAACCTGTAAGTGCATTAAATGGTGTGATTAGTGACTTCTTAGGCAACTTAGGTACAGGAAACTTAATACTTCTAGGCTTACTATTAGGTGGTATGATGGCAGTAGATATGGGTGGACCAATTAATAAAGCTGCTTTCACATTTGGAATTGCAATGATTGATGCTGGAAACTTTGCTCCGCATGCTGCAGTTATGGCTGGCGGTATGGTTCCTCCACTAGGAATTGCATTAGCAACTACTTTATTTAAAAATAAATTTACGAAACGTGAACGTGAAGCAGGGATTACTTGTTATATTATGGGTGCTTCATTTATTACAGAAGGTGCTATTCCTTTTGCAGCGGCCGATCCAGCTCGTGTTATTCCTTCTATTATCACTGGTTCTGCAGTAGCTGGAGCCTTAGCAATGTTCTTCGGAAATGGATTACGCGCACCACACGGCGGTGCATTTGTTATTCCTTTAGTTGAAGGTAACCCGGTTTTATATCTATTAGCTATTGTTATAGGTGCAGTAGTTACTGCTTTAATGTTAGGAATCTTAAAAAAGCGTGTTATTGAATAAAAAGTTGTAAAAAAGCAGACTGGTTTTTAGTTTACTAGAAATCAGTCTGCTTTTCTTTTTTTGAGAATTCTTTTACAACTGTAGTGATTAAAAGTAAAAAAAGTTGGGTAAATAAAAGTAGTAGAGAAAAAGATAGAATTGAAAGGTGGAATTAACTTGTCAAAACCATTATTTACGTCAACAGTAACAGCAGTCGGTGGAAGAGATGGCAGAGTTGAGTCATCTGATGGTAATATCAATTTACAACTAGCAATGCCAGGTTCACCTAGAGCCAAGGAAATGCCTGAAGCAACAAATCCTGAGCAATTATTTGCGGCTGGTTATTCTGCATGCTTTGACGGTGCGTTACAATTAATTGCAAAAAAAGAAAATGTGAGCTTTGAATCTGAAGTAACAGCAAATGTTAGTCTTTTAAAGGACGAGTCTGATGACGGTTTTAAACTAGGTGTTACGTTACAAGTAAAAGGAACAGGAATTGAAAAGGACAAGCTTCAAGAATTGGTTGAAAAGGCACATGGATTTTGTCCATATTCAAAAGCAACAAGAGGAAATATTGAAGTTGAACTAGAGGTTGTATAGAATTTACCTTTAAGTTAGAAGAATTTCTTCAAGTAAATAAACGTAATATTATTTCTAATCCCCGAATGATATATCTTCATTTGGGGATTAATTGTTTTTATAGAAATAGGATATTTATTGGCAAAATATCCATATAAAAAGGTATAATGATAAAAGAGCAATGTAATATAGGAGGATCTTCATGTCGCAAACTGAAACAGAAACAACGAAGTCAAAGATGTGGGAATGGACAAAGGCCATTGTGCTAGCGGTTGGACTAGCTATGATTATTCGTATTTTTTTATTTGAACCATATCTTGTAGAAGGGTCTTCGATGGATCCAACACTACATGATGGGGATCGTCTTTTTGTTAATAAAACGTTAAAATTTATTGGTGAGATTGATAAAGGTGATATTGTTATTATTGATGGCAAAGAAGAAAATATTCGCTATGTAAAACGTGTAATAGGTGTCCCAGGAGATAAGGTCAGTGCGCAAGATGGAAAAGTGTATGTCAACGGAACGGTTATAAAGGAACCATATCTTGATAGTAATGAAAAGGAAGCAGAGAGTATAGGAATTGACTTAACGGATGATTTTGAAGAAATAGAGGTACCGAACGGTAACTATTTTGTTATGGGAGATAATCGACTTAATAGCATGGATAGTCGAAACGGTCTAGGTTTAATTGAAAAAGATCGTATTTTGGGTAAATCTGAATTTATCTTTTTCCCATTTGATCATTTAAGTAAAACAGAATAGTTGATACAACGAAGACGACAAAGTTTTATTTGTCGTCTTTTTAAATTTATCTTCCATATTTTTGTAACATTTCATTCTTTTAAGCGACTACATATATAAGTCAAACACAACAAAGGAAGTGTTAAAAAGATGAAAAAGTGGAGGTTTCTTTTATGTTCATTCTTTCTTGTTATTCTTTTTACTGGTTGTAGTAATAATTCAAGTGAGAGTGCAACTGAGAATACGACGAGTGAATCTGCTGATCAAGCTGTTCCGGAACTGGAAAAGAAAGAACGATCAGAAGCAGATTTAGTAGAAAATGCGGTTGAAAAGGAAAAAAAGGAAGATAACTTTGAAAGTGACAGGAAGGTTATTTATACTGCTGATCTGTCTATAAAAGTGTCGAACTTTGATGAAACAGTGAAATTCGTTCAAGAGAAAATAGAAACTTTACATGGATATGTTGTGCAATCTCATTCCTACTCTGTGGATGATGGAGAAACGGTTGAAGGTACAATAACAGTGAGAATACCACAGGAATCTTTTCATTTATTTTTGGAGAGTGTTGAAAAGGGAAGTACAAAGGTTTTAGATCGTTCAATTTCCGGCCAAGATGTAACAGAAGAATATGTTGATCTTGAATCACGTTTGAAATCTAAACAAGTTGTTGAAAAAAGATTACTAGAATTTATGGAGAAGGCTGAAAAAACAGAGGATTTATTAAAAATTTCAAGCGACTTAGCAGCTATTCAAGAAGAAATTGAGACAATAAAGGGAAGAATGAATTACTTAGATAATCAAGTTAGTTTAGCTACTGTAACGCTTCAAGTTAGAGAAGATAAAGTAAGTGTTCCAGGTCTTGAAAATGAGGGTTTGAATACTTGGGAGCGGACAAAGAAGCAGTTCATGGAAAGTGTTAATGTTGTTTTAAAGTCAATGTCTAGTATTTTTATTTTCTTAGTTGGAAGTTTACCGATTTTAATTATTATTGGTGGAATTCTTTTTATTGCGCTTTTCATTTTTAAAAGAAAAAGAAGGCATAATCAAGGAAAACCACCAACTAATTTAGGTGAATAAATGAAATGCTTTTATGTAGCCAAGATCGTTAAAATAAGCATCGTTATAAAGATAGAACCAATTACTAGTAGTACACTAACTAAAATAGGCATTTTTTTATCCGCAAGGTGATAATGGGGAAGAATTTGCTTTAGTGAGAGCGAAATAATTATGTAAATGAATATAACCCCGATAATAAACGTAACCCCACTAGACTCAAAACCTAGAAAGGCAAAGTAAATTCCCGAAAAAAAGATTAGCAAGCAGTATTCAATTAGAGTGTGTAATTTCATGTTAGTCTCCCTTAAACTTTTAGATAGCTTATTTTAACATAAATGAAATATGAGTTTAAGAAAGGCAAGGACTAATAATTGAAATTATAAATAGAGAAGAAGCAGCTGGGAAAGCTGCTTCTTTTTTGGAAAATGCTATGCTGCAATGTTTATGTCATCATCAAGTTGTAATTTATTTTCTCTTGCCTTAATAGCAGCCTTATAGAAGAGACCAGTTATTAAAACAGTGATGATGCTTGCGCCGATATATGATGTTGTTAATGATAATCCGAAGCCAATTGCTGCATTCAAAATATACGTGGAGGTGGCCATTGTCATGAAAATTCCTGGAATCATAGCAATCCAATAGTTTTTCTTAGCGATGAACAAATACATTGAAGCTACCCATAATGCAATTACTGCTGTTGATTGATTTGCCCAAGAAAAATAACGCCATAATAGTGTAAAGTCTATTTTAGTTAGAGCAAAAGAGATAACAAACAATGGAATCGCAATCCAAAGGCGACTCATAATTTTAGATTGAGAAATGTTTAAATAGTCTGCAATGATCATACGTGCACTTCTAAATGCTGTATCACCAGAAGTAATCGGTAGTACAATGACACCTAGAACAGCTAACGTTCCGCCAATTGCTCCTAACATGGCAGTAGAAGCTTCACTTACAACTGCTGCAGGCCCTCCATTAGCCAAAATATCAGCTAATCCATTATAGCCATCAAATAAACTCATAGCTGCAGCTGCCCAGATCATCGCAATAATTCCTTCAGCAATCATCATTCCATAAAAAATAAAGCGACCTTGTGCTTCATTTTGTGTTGTACGTGAAATGATCGGTGTTTGTGTTGCATGAAATCCGGATAAAGCTCCACAAGAAATAGTTAAAAATAAAAGAGGGAAGATCGGTGCGTTATCAGGATGCATATTAGCAAACGTTAATTCAGGAATTGGTGCACCGGTAATGAGTAATGATACACCTACACCAATTGCACTTATTAAAAGTAAAGCCCCGAAAATTGGATATAAACGACCAATAACCTTATCAATTGGTAATAGTGTTGCTAAAATATAGTAGATAAAGATAGCACCTATAATAACTCCAAATGATACCCAATCAGGAGTAATACCTGCTAATAAATCGGCTGGTGCTGTTACAAATACAGTTCCAACTAAAAGTAATAGTAAAATAGCAAAAGCATTTACAGCGTGTTTCATTGCTTTACCTAAAAATTTACCTGCAAGCTCTGGTAAATGTGCTCCACGATTACGAATTGAAATCATACCTGTTAAATAGTCATGAACAGCACCGGCAAATATACATCCGATTACAATCCAAATGAATGCTGCAGGACCGTACAAAGCTCCCATAATAGGTCCGAAGATCGGTCCAACTCCAGCGATATTTAATAATTGAATTAGAGAATTACGTTTCTTACCCATAGGAAGGTAATCAACATCATCTCTACGAGTAATGGCAGGTGTTTTTCTTGCTTCCTTCACACCAAAAACTTTTTCTACAAATCGACCGTAGATAAAATATCCTAAGATTAATAGTACAATTCCAGCAATAAATGTATACATAAAAGGACCTCCTTTAGAGTAATGATTACGCTTACATAGATCTTAACAAAAAAACAGCTAAATCGGAGTGTTTTGTGATTAAGATGTGAAATAGAGAGTGTAACATGTAGTAAAACGCTTTCAAGATGCATGTGAAAATAAATAGAACATAAGAAAAGAAGTTAAATATTTAAAAACAATCCGTATTCATATATGATGTTAATATCTGCTAAAAAAGGAAACTCTTAAAAACATGGAGGAAAAGAAGTGGAAGCAATATTGCATGGAATATTATTAGCATTTGGGTTAATTCTTCCTTTAGGTGCACAAAATGTGTTTGTTTTTAACCAAGGGGCACTTCAACCTCGGTTTGTTCAGGCTCTTCCGGTTATTGTTACAGCAGCACTTTGTGATACATTTTTAATTATTCTTGCAGTCCTAGGAGTGTCTGTTATTGTTTTTTCATTTGAATGGTTAAAAGTAGCTATATTTTTGATAGGCATTATGTTTTTGCTTTATATGGGTTGGTCTGTTTGGAGGTCAGATGAACAATCAGAAAAGGAGCATCATTCATCCTCCTTATCTCCTAAAAAACAAGTTATGTTTGCGATGAGTGTTTCTCTATTAAATCCACATGCAATTTTAGATACAATTGGTGTCATTGGGACGAGTTCACTTGCTTATAATGAAGGAGACAAGGTGTTATTTACACTAGCGTGTATTATTGTTTCCTGGATTTGGTTTCTTGGTCTCGCACTAACAGGAAGAAGTATAAAGAAAATTGATCAAAACGGAAAACATTTAAGAAAAATAAATAAAGTTTCTGCTCTTATTATTTGGGCAGTAGCTGTTTATTTAATCTTTCAATTAATAAGTTAAAGGGAGATTTGTTTATGAGGCAGAGTTTTATCAAAATTGAAGAAGGTAAAAATACGCATAAGAGATATATTGGTTCTCTATTTGTTATTTTAGCTTTTATGCTTATTTTAGGAACAGTTGCATATACAGTAGCACTTATATTAGGTGAGTTTATTAAACCTGGTTTGATAGATTTTGAGACAGGTATGGTAACAGATCCTTTAGTTGATCTTTACCTATTACACTTGCAAAGCATTTTTTTGATTCTTGGTCTACTTATTGCAGTTAAAGCGATCTTAAAAAGAAGGTTCATCTCATTAATAACGCCGTATAAAAACCTAAATTGGGGAAAAATATTTTATGGTTATGTAGTTTTATTTATATTACTAATTGCGTTTACACTAATTGATTATGCCTTTTTCCCGAATGATTATTATTTAAATGATTTTGATGCTGATAGGTTTATGTGGTTATTGGTTGCGGTAATTTTACTGGTTCCGATTCAAACAACTTCTGAAGAACTTCTTTTCAGAGGGTTTCTTCTTCAATGGGGAGCGAAATTCACGAAAAATCCGATTTTGCTCGCTATTATAGTAGGCGGGATTTTTGGTAGTCTTCACTTTTTTAACCCAGAAATGGAGTATGGAGCTTTTTGGGTAGCGTTAGATTACTTAGCAATGGGGTTTATTTGGACGTATATTTCAATAAAAACAAACAGTTCAGAGTTCTCGATTGGTGCACATGCGGCAAATAATATGTTTCTCTGCTTATTTTTAACAATGGATGATACTGTTTATGGTGACATACCTTCCGTGTTTGTAACAACGAATGTCAATGCGATGCTTTCGACACTTACTACGATAATCACTGGTGTGTTATTTACAATTATTGTATTTCGGAAACAAAAGAAAGAGATAAAATAGAGACTTTTAATCATGTATAGAGCGTGCTATTTAGCCCGCTCTTTTTTTATACTATCAGAAGGCTTTTGTGGATGAGAGTATAAGGAAGACTAAGGTTCCCCATTAACTTGGCTGAGCCAAGTTTTTTAATTAGTGAACTAGTGTCGAATGTCGTTCCTTTAAAATATTTTCGATCAAGGTTAGGTGTATTGCAGCCCAGGATCTTTCTCGAAAATGTAGGATAACACTTATAACTAGTATTGTTAGATAGATGGAAATAAAAATAACAAAAGGCATACTGCCGTTCTTAAATAAAAATTCTTGAAGTTGCTTTGAAAAAAGAAAAAGTAGCCAAGGACCAGCAGATACAAATACAGGAATCATTCCTGTTCCATTTTTCTCCTTTAAAATTCGATAATACATTTTCTCTAATGTTGAGGTATCGATAGTAAGATAGAAATGTTTAATTTGTTCTATTTCTTTTAGTTCTTTTAACTTATGAAGCGGTTGTCCATTCTCGACTGTTTTTTTGAATTTTAAATAAAGTTTATGTGCATCCCCGCGTGTTGAAATCATTTGGTAATTACCTCCGTTCCCTAAATTAAGTCGTTAACAAATGAAGCATATTTTATACCTCCGTTTTTAATATCAGTGGGTGAAAAAATCTTTATCTTTTAGGCTACACGTTGCCCTTAGTAATAAATTCCTTTATAATTAGCATAGCTTAATGTGTAATTTTCTATAAAATTGCTGTGGTTGAAGTCAATATTGACTTTTACGCCTCGTTAAATGTGCATTATTTAACAGGCTTAAAGAGCTATTAAAATAAGTATTAGGGTAATCAGATCCCTTGTTATTGGAGGATGTTTCATGATTCAAGTTACGAATGTTAGCTTACGATTTGGAGATCGCAAGCTTTTTGAAGATGTTAATATTAAATTTACGCCGGGTAACTGCTACGGTTTAATCGGGGCAAATGGAGCCGGGAAATCAACATTTATTAAAATTTTATCAGGTGAGATTGAAGCCCAATCTGGTGATGTTAGCATGGCACCTGGTGAGCGTTTAGCTGTATTAAAACAAAATCATTTTGAATATGAAGAGCATGAAGTTTTGAAAACTGTCATTATGGGTCATAAACGCCTTTATGAAGTCATGCAAGAAAAAGATGCTATCTATATGAAAGCTGATTTCACAGATGAAGATGGTATGAAGGCGGCTGAATTAGAAGGTGAGTTTGCTGAGCTTAATGGTTGGGAAGCCGAAAGTGAAGCAGCAATCCTTTTAAAAGGACTTGGTATCTCTGAGGACCTTCATACAAAGAAGATGGCAGATTTAACAGGTGGAGATAAGGTTAAAGTACTCTTAGCTCAAGCACTTTTTGGTGAGCCGGATGTTCTTCTCTTAGACGAGCCAACCAACCATCTTGATATCCATGCGATTCAATGGCTAGAGGAATTCCTTATCAACTTTGAGAATACTGTTATTGTAGTATCCCATGACCGTCATTTCTTAAACAAAGTTTGTACACATATTGCTGATTTAGATTTCTCTAAAATCAAAATCTATGTTGGAAACTATGACTTTTGGTATGAGTCTAGTCAATTGGCACTTAAACTAGGTCAAGAAGCTAATAAGAAAAAAGAAGAAAAAATTAAAGAGCTTCAAAACTTTATTGCGAGATTTAGCGCTAATGCTTCGAAGTCAAAACAAGCAACATCACGTAAAAAATTATTAGATAAGATTTCCTTAGACGACATTCAGCCATCTTCTCGTCGTTATCCTTATGTAAACTTTACACCTGAGCGTGAGATAGGGAACGATGTTTTGCGTGTTGAAGGATTATCAAAAACAATCGATGGTGTAAAAGTTTTAGATAATATTAGTTTTACTTTGAACAAGGAAGATAAAATTGCATTAGTTGGTCGTGATGAAATTGCGATTACAACTCTTTTTAAAATCTTAGCTGGTGAAATGGAGCCTGATAGTGGCTCATTTAAATGGGGGGTAACAACTTCTCAGGCATATTTCCCAAAAGATAATGGCGAGTATTTTAAAGGTGATGAGCCGAATTTAGTCGACTGGTTACGCCAATATTCTCCTAATGACCAAAGTGAAAGCTTTTTACGTGGCTTCTTAGGTCGTATGCTTTTCTCTGGTGAAGAAGTTTTGAAAAAGCCAAGTGTATTATCTGGAGGAGAGAAAGTTCGTTGTATGCTATCGAAAATGATGCTTAGTGGAGCTAATGTGCTCTTACTGGATGAACCAACGAACCACTTAGACCTTGAATCAATTACCGCTTTAAATAATGGTCTAACAGCATATAAAGGCGCAATGATCTTTACTTCACATGACCATCAGTTTGTTCAAACAATTGCTAATCGCATTATTGAAATAACTGCGAATGGCTTAGTTGATAAACAAATGACATACGATGAATTCTTAGAAGATGATAATGTTCAAAAACAAGTAAAGCAATTATATGCTTAATTTAAAAAATAGCTGGTATGAATTTTTTCATACCAGCTATTTTTTTTGCCCTATATCAATAATAATTTGTTTCATAGGTTACCTTTTGTGATGTTTAGTATATATCTTAAGGACTATATTTCTAATCGTTCTCGCAGTGCCTTAACATAGTTACGACTAACAGAAAGTAGTTCAGAATGACCTTTTAGCTCAAGTTGATAGGCGCCATTGAACCATGGAATTAATCTAGTTACGAATTTTAAATTAACAAGATAACTTTTATGTATTCTGAAAAAACTAAAATCCTTTAGTCGTATTTCTAGATCTTTTAAAGGAGTTTTCGTTTCATATTTAAATACACTGCCAACAATTTTCGTTACTCTTTCATCTCGATATAAATAGAGAATTTCGTCTGGGTGAATATAGACTATTCCCTCATCGCTTTCCACGGCTAATTTTGAAGGAGAGTCTTCTTGCTGGGGGATAACATTTACTAAGCGATCTTCCAGTCTACCAATTGTTTCTTGCAATCTCTCTTCTTCAAAAGGTTTTAAGACATAATCAATTGCATCATAACGAAAGGCATCTACTGCAAATGAAGGGTAGGCTGTTGCAAAAACTAGGAGAGGTTGATGCTTTAATTCTTTCATTGCCATAGCTGTTTCTATTCCATTCATTTTAGGCATCTCGATATCTAAAAAAACAACATCTGGCTTTAGTTGCAGAGTTTTAACTAAGGCAGATTCACCTGAGTCTGCCTCGCCAACAACATGAAGGTTATCATGCTCTGAAAGTAAGTGTTTTAATTCATCCCTGCTATAGCGTTCATCATCAACGATCAATAGTTTAATTTGTCGTTTTTTCATATTGTCCTCCTACTTTACTTTAAAAGAAACGGTTGTGCCTTCATTAAGTTTTGAAGAAATGCGTAGTGTGCTTTCCTCTCCGAGCATGAGCAAAAGTCTTCGATTCACATTATATAACCCAAAGCCAGTGCCCTGTTTGGACTCAACAATACTTTTTACTAAAGAGTTTAATCGACTAAGCTCAATCCCCTTTCCATTATCTTCAATTGTTACAAATATGCTAGTACCCTTATGTTTAATAGAAATTTTAATCAAGCAATTTTTATCCAATTCTCTTATGCCATGCTTGATGGCGTTTTCAACAATTGGTTGTAAAGTTAGAGTTGGAACTTTTTGAGATAAAGCCAGATGATCTATATCATACTTAACGGATAGTCTATCAACAAATCTTGCTTCCTCGATAGAGAGATATGCCCTTACATGTGCAAGTTCTTCCTCAAGGGTAGTCCATTTTGTCGTTGTTCCTGTAAGATTTTTTCTAAAAAACTGTGATAAAGATAAAAGTAACTTTCTTGCTAAGTCAGGGTTTGTCCTAATTAATGAGACAATAATGTTTAATGAATTAAATAAAAAATGAGGACTTATTTGTGCTTGAAGCACTTTAATTTCTGCTTCGTTTGCTAATTGTTTTGCTTGCTCCGCTTCTGCTATTTCTAATTGGTTGCTAAGCAATGAACTTAACCCACTAATTAATTCGATGACTAAATATGAAATGTCTTTTTCAGATTGAAAATAAAATTTTAATGTTCCGATTGTTTCATCCCTTATTTTTAGTGGAGCAATAACAGCAGCTCCTAATGGACAGTTTTTTTCTTGACAATGAATATCTTCTTGCTTGGCAATTGTGAGCTTTCCATTTTCAATGACTTGTTTTGTTAAGGTTGTTTGAATCTTTTGATTAGCTTGGTGATGATTATCAGCCATTCCAACATGAGCTAGAATTCTTTCCTGATTTGTTACAGAGATGGCCAAGGCGTCTACCTCTTTTAAAATAATTCTACACACAACATCTGCGGTTTGTAACGTTAGTCCATTTCTTAAATAACTAAGAGTTTGCTCCGCTAATCTTAGCGCTTTCTGAGCTTGCAGAGCACCAATTTTTTCTTCCTCATTTAATACGTTTCGTATGATAAGAAGAAATATAGCTGATCCAACACCATTTGCAACAATCATTGGTAGGCCAATTGCTTCTACAAGCTGTAATGCTTGACTGAACGGTCTTGAAATGAGGAGGATCACAAGCATCTGTATTGTCTCGGCTAAAGCACCAACAACTAATGCAGTTGATAAATTTAGACGAGCTTTTTTTCTGTAAAAAAACCCAGATAGAATTCCAGCAAGTATTGCAGATATTCCGCAAGATAAAGAAGTAAATCCGCCGAGAGAATATCGATGAATTCCAGCTAATAAACCTGCGCCAATACCGACTTTATAACCACCCAGTAGTCCTGCGATAATAATGCCAATAACTCTTGAATTGGCAATTGCTTCCTCATTGCCTAGAGCATAGGTCCACCTGTCAAACTGTAAAGAGGTTGAATCAAACGTTATACCAGAATATGTACCAATTATACCAAAAGCACCAAAGAATAAAATTGCATAGTATTGTTGTTTTCTACTAATTTCGTTACGTTCAATCATATGTCTGAAGAAAGGCAACCTTGTCATAATTAATGCAACAGTAACAATAATTCCCAATCTTTCAAGCATCGTTAAAAATAATACAAACATGTTTACACACCTCGCTATTATTTGTACATATTTTAGCACAGCTGATAATCGGAAGTAGAGCTAGTTAATAGCGAAGAGTTTTTAACATGACAAATTGTTATCGCTTACTTATACTTTAATAAGAAGATTCTATTATAGCAAAATAAGAATACAGAGGAGAGAACACAATGAAAGTTTTAGTAGTTGGTGCAGGTGCAGTAGGAGGTTATTTTGGAGGGAGACTTCATGAGAAAGGTGTAGATGTGACGTTTTTAGTAAGAGAAGGGCGTCAAAAGCAATTAAAAGAAAAGGGCTTAAAAATAGAAAGTATTCATGGGAACTACACATTTCAACCAAAAACAGTTTTAACTATGGAATCTGAAATTGAAGTATATGATGTTATTTTGATTGGTACGAAATCGTATCATTTTAATCAGGCTATACAAGACATTAAACCATTTGTTGGAACTCAGACGACAATCATACCAATGTTAAATGGAATTAAACATCTTTATGAACTTCAAACTATGTTTGCAAAAGAACAAATAATAGGTGGCCTTTGCTTTGTAGAATCTACTGTTAATGAAGAAGGCACCATCATCCAAACAAGCACAAGTCATGAATTAGTATATGGAGAACTTTCTGGAGAAGAAACCGAAAGAATTATGAAAATAGAAGAAGTATTTTCACATACTAAAGCTTCAATTAGAAGAAGTAATACAATTTTACAGGATATGTGGCATAAATATATGTTTATAACTGGATTATCAGGTGTTACCTCGTTATTTCGATCAAGCATCGGACCAATTCTTAAAACAGAACATGGCTTAGAAATAATTGAAGGATTATTTGCTGAAATTGGTTTTATTATGCGTAAAATGAATGCACCAATAGTAGATGGTATTGAAGAGGTTCAGGTAAATAGAGTAAAAGAAATGGATTATACGATGAAGTCATCTATGCAAAGAGATATGGAAAAAGGCTTTCAAGTTGAAGCAAATCATTTACAAGGCTATCTACTTTCTGAAGCAGAAAAACACAAAGTGAAAACTCCTTATCTGAAAATTGTCTATGCAAACCTTGAAACCTATGGGAAACAATAAGAGATTTTGATAGAACAAAGGCAAGCACACAAAATGTAATGCTTGCCTTTTGAGTTAATTAGTGGCAATTTCTACTGCAGCGAGCTGTTGTTTAAGCGTTTCATGATCTAGATTTTCTCCGATAAAAACAAGAGTTTGTTTTCTTTTGATTTGCTCTTTCATATATAACGGCATGCCATAAGAGTATTGAAATAGAAAGGACTCTGTAGAATGAGAAAAGGTTATATATCCTTTAATTCGGTAAATAGTATCAGGCATCTCCCTTAGAAATTTCTCAAATTGGTCTAAATCAATTGGATTTGTAAAGGTATGAACATAACTTCGTACGTGCAGGTTCTTAGAAACATGTGATTGTTCATGATGTTTTTTTTCGCCTAATTGTTTTGGTTGAATAGAAGAGAGTGGTATCTTCGCATGCTCAGTCATGTATAATTTTCCGTTTGGATTTAACCCTTGAATTTCTGCCACTAATTTTGCTTTTTCATTTTCAGATAGTGAATCTGTTTTATTTAAAAGAACGATATCAGCGTGAGTTACTTGTTCTATTAACAATTTACGCAATTGAATGCTTAGCTTTTCTTGGTCCTGCCATCTTTTTGCATCTACTAAAGTGATAATGCCCTTAACATCCAGCTTTTCAGCAAAAAGAGGAGATAAACATGCATCAAGTACCTCGATTGGATGGGCAACCCCAGTAGTTTCAATATAGATTGCGTCCAGCTCATATTCATGAAGCATTTGATTTAGTTGAACCTCAAGCTGACCTTGGATTGTGCAACAAACACAACCGTTTAGCAACTCTTTTAAGGGTGTATCCTTAGAAACAGCATCAGAATCAATCGATGTTTCTCCTAGTTCATTCATAATAACAGCTATTTTTCTATTTTTCTGATGTTCCTGGGTAAGAATGTTTTGAAGAAGTGTCGTTTTTCCTGCTCCAAGGAAACCAGATAATATGTATACGTCAACCTTTTTCATGTTAAACTCCTTATCGTGCTTTTTTTATATATTTCCTTTATTAATGGTTTATAAAATTGATACAAGTTTTATCTTATCATAATTAAAAGGTCTGACATATTTAGTCAGACCTTTTTGCATATTTGAAAATTAGAAAGCCCAAGTACCATTGCGGAAGATTGGTTCAGATGTTCCGTCTTCTTTAATACCATCAATGTCCATGTTAGCTGCACCAATCATGAAATCAACATGGGTAAGACTGGAGTTTACACCTACTTTTTCAAGCTCCTCACGAGACATTTTCTTTCCGCCCTCAACACAAAATGCATAACCGTTTCCAATTGCTAAATGGTTAGATGCGTTTTCGTCAAAAAGAGTGTTATAGAAAAGAATACCTGATTGTGAAATAGGTGAATCATGAGCAACTAAAGCAATTTCACCTAAATAATGTGAACCTTCATCAGTTTCAACAAGTTGCTTTAAGACTGCTTCACCTTTTTCTGCTTTTACTGAAACAATTCTTCCATCTTCAAAAGTTAGTGAGAAGTTGTCAATTAAATTACCACTATAGCTTAGAGGCTTCGTGCTTTGAACAACACCATTTACGCCGTTACGTAATGGCACAGTAAAAACCTCTTCTGTCGGCATATTAGCCATAAAGAAATTTCCTTTTTCGTTCTCACTACCAGCACCAACCCAAGTATGAGTAGGGTGTAATTCAATAGTTAGATCTGTACCGTCAGCTTTATAGTGAAGTTTTTTGTATCTTTTATTATTTAAGTAATCTACTTTTGTATGTAATGAATCATTGTGCTGTTTCCAGGCTTCAACCGGATCGGCTTGATCAATACGAGTTGTTCTGAAAATGGCTTCCCAAAGCTTTTCAACTTGTTTATCTTCACTTTCGTTAGGGAATACCTTTGCTGCCCATTCCTTAGAAGGTGCTGCAATTACTGTCCAACTAGCCTTATCTGCTTGTAAATAATTTCGGTATTTTGTCAGTGCCATTCCAGCAGCTTTTGTAGAAGCGGCGATTCTCTTTGGATCTATCCCACTTAAAAGATCAGGATCTGAAGAAATGATTGACATAAAAGCTCCGTCATTTTCAGCCAATGTTTCTAAGCCTTTTGCTTTCCATTCAGGATAATCACTCAATGCTTCTTCAGATGCAAGTTCAAAACGAGTTCTTGTAATAAAATCGTCATGCCATTCAACATATACATTACGCGCACCAGCTTCATAGGCTTTTTTGACAACAAGACGAACAAATTCAAGAACCTCCGTTGATGCGTTAATTGTTAAGTTTTGGTTTGGTTGAATATTAACCCCTACACGAACTGCGAGTTCAGCATATTTTTCTAAGTTTTGATTGAAATTACTCAAGAAAAAACCTCCTTCATCCTAGGATGAATATGTAATTAATGGAGCTCCTAAAGAAGTTCCTCTTTCATTTTATCAAAACAAATAGAAGAATGAAAAGGTTAACATAATTGATAAGCTAAATTACTTTCAGTTAACAAGTAAAATGACTACAATATGGATAACGAGGTGATAACGTGAATTATATAGATGAACAATTTATAAAAAATGAAAATCAAAAGCAAATACTTTTAAAAACAGATAAGCTAGCAAGAGAATTTGAAACACGTGCAGACCGCTATGATAAAGAAGGTTTATTTCCTTTTGAAAATTTTGATCGTTTAAAAGAAAATGGATATTTACACTTCACCATTCCGAATCACTTGGGAGGGTTAGGGGCAACCTTGTACGAATTTTTATTAGTTCAAGAAAAAATCGCTCAAGGTGATGCAGCAACAGCATTATCATTAGGGTGGCATTTGGGTTTAATTATGCATTTAAGAGAAACGGAAAAATGGGAAGAAAATACTTATAATAGAATCTGTGAAGAAATAATTTCTTCAAAAAAACTAATTAACAGTGCTGCAACCGAGCCAAACTCTGGAAGTCCAGCAAGAGGCGGTAAACCTGAAACAATCGCTATTCGAAAAGAAGGACATTGGATCATTAATGGTAAAAAAATCTTTACTTCACTAGCTCCGGCACTTGATTATTTTATTGTACCCGCAACAATTGAAGAAACAGGGGAAATTGGTGACTTTTTAATTCCGAGAGAAGCAAAGGGTGTGGAAATTGAGGAAACTTGGGATACATTAGGTATGCGTGGGACTAGAAGTGACGATCTTATACTAAATGCAGTCAAGGTTCCATTAGAAGCTTTAGTTGAAAGAAAACAGAAGAAAGAAAGACCTACTGCACAAGGCTGGCTTCTTCATATTCCAGCCTGTTATATAGGCATTGCCATATCTGCAAGAAATAAAGCAATAGAATTTGCAAAAACATATCAGCCAACAAGCTTAACTCATCCAATTAAAGATGTGCCTGAAGTACGAAGAAAGGTTGCTGAAATCGATGTGAAGTTAACCACGGCACGAACACTCATGTATTCAACAGCTGAGAAATGGGATTTGGCAAGTAAGAATGAGCGTGATTCTTTAGCGTATGATTTGGCAGTTACAAAAACTGTCGTGACAAATACAGCTGTTGAAGTTGTTGATTTAGCTATGAGGATAGTAGGGGGGCAAAGTCTCTTTAGCTCTAATGTATTGCAAAGGCATTACCGCGATGTTCGTGCAGGGCTACACAACCCACCTTCTGATGATATAACATATAAAATATTAGGTGACCGTGCATTTAGAGAGTAATTGTCTAATGATAAAAAAAGGCATTCAAGAAATGATTTTTTCTTGAATGCTTATGTATTATTTGGGTACATTTATACACCTGAGGCTATAGCCATTATATAAAGCAAAGCTCCTCCGAATATTAATATACCGGTAACATAGAGATTAATAATCGATCCAATTAATGCCCTTTTTGTTAGCATGGAAACGAAGGAATACGCAAAACCAAAAAGTAAAACGATGACAAAGACAGGGATCGTATAAGTACCTAATAAACCGCTTAGGAGTAGTAGTAGAGCAAAAGTCGGGAATACAAATGGAATAATTTGTTGGAATTTAGATATGTCCTTATTTTTCATCTTTTTAGTTAACCTCTCTTTTTGATTACTCACCTTGAACTGAAACGATTTCGTTATTTTGGGATGGGCTACCAGGCATATTTGCCATAGAAACACTCATCCCCCCCATAATGATGACAGCTAATGTTAAACTAATAATGATACGTCTGCTCAGGTCTTTCACACATGTACCTCCCTTACTATTCAATAATTAGACGGATGGAGTTTGATTAAAGTTTCAGGTAACTGCTAAAAATATACAAAGTTATTACTGTATTACTATTAAACCAGATATAATTTATTCAAGAATAAGAGAAATGATGCTGAAAAATATGTTAATTTTGTGTAAATATAAAATTTTGATAAAAGGGTTTAATATTAAAGCTTTATATATAGACAAAAAGGAAACCTAATTTGGTTTCCTTTTTGCATTATTTTGCTACTTTAACTAATCTATTAATAACTGCGAGTGATCTACCGGTGCCAATTGCCACTGACTCTAACGGATTTGGAGCAATATGAACAGGTACAATCATTTCGTTACTTATCCATTCCTGTATCCCTTTCATTAGTGAACCACCACCTGTTAGAATAACTCCTCGGTCAACAATATCACCACTTAACTCAGGAGGACAGTCTTCAAGTGTAGCTCTTATTGCTTCTAAAATATGAAGTAATGATTCTTTCATTGCATCCTGCATTTCATTTGACGAAACACTAATTGTTTTAGGTAAACCTGTTACGAGATCTCTGCCTCGTATTTCCATTGTTTCTTTTTCGTGCTTAATTAGTGCATAGCCGATTTCCATTTTCATTTGTTCAGCAGTTCTCTCACCGATTAGGAGATTATAATTTTTTCTAACATATTGAATAATATCTTCATCAAGTTGATCTCCGCCAATTCTGATTGAGTGACATGTTACGATTCCGCCGAACGAGATTATGGCTACTTCTGTTGTTCCCCCTCCAATATCTACTATGACATTTGCAATTGGTTCGTCTACAGGAAGATCCGCTCCAATTGCTGCAGCTACAGGCTCCTCAATTAAATGAACTTGCTTTGCTCCTGAACTACGAATAGCATCTTGAATTGCTCTTCTTTCAACTGATGTAGCACCTGATGGAGTACAAACAACAACAGTTGGTTTTCTCATAGACATACCAAGCTTTCCTGACGCCTTTTTCATGACATGTCTTAACATATCCGTTGTGATGTCATAATCTGCTATAACTCCATCCTTTAGAGGTCTTACTGCAATGATTTGTCCAGGTGTTTTTCCAATCATACTTTTTGCTTCTGTTCCAACTGCTAATACTTTTTTAGTACTTGTATCTATTGCTACCACAGAAGGCTCATTTAAAATGATACCTTTATTTTTTGTGTAAACTAAGATATTTGCTGTTCCTAAATCTATTCCAATTTCAGTAGTAGAAAACATAACCTAAAAAACCTCTTTCCTTTATTAACGTTATTTATAGAATTTGTTGAATATTGTTGGTTTTTGGGGGCTGTTATCAATATGAAAAGAGATCGTCATCTTTTTGTCATATAAGTGTTTAGATGATTTTTAAATATAATATCTTTATTGAATAAAAGCTTTAAAGTGAAAATGAATATATTTAAGGTTGAAAATTTGCTAATTTGGATGTGTTTTTGATGAGTGGACATTTTTATTGGTAGAAAATCTTACAAAAACCTTTATTTATAAGGGGTTTTGCTCTGTGTGCAGTAGGGGTAAAATGACCTATTTTCATTTTGTGTATTGGGAAAATGGACTTATTTTAATTTTCAGAAAATAGAATTTTCGGACTATTTATTATATTCATATAAAGATTATAATAGTTATGTAGTTATAATAATTTTTAGTAGAAAAGTATTTTGAAGTTACAAAGTTCCATCTTGCAATGCTTTCTATTAAAAGAAGGGGGATTAAAGTGAGAAAGTTAAGAAGAGGAATTGAAGCTCGAAATAAGCAGCTGAAAAAGGCGCTAAAGGTTACTGCTAGTTCGGTAATTATGGGAGGACTATTGTTCAGTACATACTTGCCGGTAGCGTCAAATGTTCAAGCTGCTAGTCCTGTACTAGAGTCAGCACCAATTGATTACAATATTGTTCCTGAAGAGAGATTAGCACAAGCATTGAAAGATCAAGGGGTTATTTCTAAAAATGCTTCTGCTGCAGAAGTAAAGAAAAAGGTTAAAGAATATATTGAGAAAAAAGAAGGCGAAAAAGCCGGTAAAGTGTCTCATAAAACTTCTCATGAAGAAGTGATGGATAAAAAAACGAAAGACTTCCTTACAAAACAAAAGGACAAGCTAGCAAAACAACTAAATAAAGGTCATGGAAACTTCAAAAAAGGTAAACCTAATGGTGCAGTGAAAGTGAATGCTGCTAAACAAGCACCATATAACGGAGAAGTTCGCTCAGATAAGGTCTTGGTTTTATTAACAGAATTTGCAGATTTCAAGCATAACAATGTTGTTCAAGAAGATGGTTACATGTATGCGGATGACTTTAATAAAGAGCATTATGAAAAGTTAATGTTTGGTGATGAAGACTTTACCTTGTTTAATGGAGAGAAAGTTAAAACCTTTAAACAATATTATGAAGAGCAATCAGGTGGTAGTTACACAGTTGATGGAACAGTTTCAGAATGGTTAACTGTACCAGGTACTGCAAAAGAATATGGTGATGACAATCCTGAAGGTGGGCATGATAACCTTAATCCTAAAGGACCTAGAGATCTTGTTAAGGATGCGCTAAATGCAGCAGTTGCTTCTGGTCTTGATTTAGCCGAATACGATGAATTTGATTTATATGATCTTGATGGTGATGGAAATCAAAATGAGCCAGATGGACTAGTAGATCACTTGATGATTATTCACGCAGGTACTGGTCAGGAAGCTGGTGGTGGTACTTTAGGTGATGATGCCATTTGGTCACATAGATGGACGTTAAACGGAGTGTATCCGATTGCTGAAACACAGGCGGAGGTTGATTATTGGGGTGGTCAAATGGCTGCATTCGACTACACAATCCAACCTGAAGATGGTGCAGTTGGTGTATTCGCACATGAATTTGGACACGATTTAGGTCTTCCAGATGAGTATGACACTCAATATACTGGTCAGGGTGAGCCAGTTGCTTCTTGGTCAATTATGAGTGGAGGAAGCTGGAATGGAAACATCGCCGGAACTGCTCCAACAAGCTTCTCACCTCAAAATAAGGAATTCTTCCAAAATGTTATGGGAGGAAACTGGGCGAAGATTATGGAGGTTGATTATGCAGATATTACAAAGAACGGCATTGCGACTTTCCTAGATCAAAGTGTAACGAAATCAAATAACCCTGGTATTGTAAAAGTGAACTTACCAGCTAAAAATGTAAAAGGGTTTTTACCAGCTGAGAATGGTGGGGAAAACTATTACTACAGCCAAAAAGGCGATGATCTTCATACAGCATTAGAAACACCACTATTTGATTTAACAGGTGCAACTTCAGCAGAATTTAATGCATTACAATGGTTTGAAGTTGAATTTGACTATGATTATGTATATGTAAAGGCTATAACAGAGGATGGCACAGAAGCTGTGCTAGATGTTATTGGTGATGACAATACTGCTGATGGTATGGAAACAACAAATGGTCAATGGGTTGAAAAAACGTATGACTTAAGCGATTATGCTGGTAAAAAAGTAAAACTAGTATTTGAATATGTAACTGATGGCGGTTTAGCTCCGAATGGGTTTGCGATTGATAATATTTCAGTAACAGCTGACGGTAACGAAATCTTTACAGATAATGCTGAAGGCGAAGCAAAAGTTTCATTAGATGGTTTCATTGTTTCTAATGGCTATTCTCAAGCTAATAATCATTACTACTTAGAGTGGAGAAACTATGCTGGTTCTGATAAAGCATTAGCATACTCTCGTGGTGCTAAGTATAATACTGGTTTAGTTGTTTGGTATGCAGATGAAAGCTATACGGATAACTGGGTTGGAGTACATCCGGGAGAAGGGTTTCTTGGAGTAGTTGATTCACATCCAGAGGCTGTATTTGGATTATTAAATGGCCAAAAAACGGTTACTCAAAGTACTCGCTACCAAGTTGCGGATGCGGCATTCTCTTTAGATAAAACACCAGGATTCTTCGTTGATTCTCCTACTCGTGGAGCATATGAGTTCCTAAGCTTGAAAGGAAATACTAAGTTTGATGATTCAGAAACATATTACAATACTGCGATTAAAGATGCAGGTCGAATTGTTCCTAACCATGGCTTGAAATTTGAGGTTATTGGTGAAGCGAAAGACAATTCTGCAGGTGCAGTTTGGATTCATAAGTAAAAAGCAAGTAACTCCTTCCTTTCTTTGAAAGAGAGGGGTTATTTTTTTTTGCCTTAAAGGTTAAATTGTATTATATGGTTTAATAGGCATTAGAATTTTAATTTTCACTTTAGTAAAACTTCATAATAACCTTTGAAAAGTAAAATCTACTAAAAAAAGATAAAGCTTAGACGTGTTATACTAGTATAAACAGAAGTAAAATAAAAGCAAAGGTGATTAAATGCTGCAAAAAGCTGAAAAGTTGTTAAAAGATTATTTCGGTTATTCATCGTTTCGAAAAGGCCAAGTGGATATTATTCGTAATATATTAGAGGGACATGACACGCTAGCCATTATGCCAACAGGTGGTGGGAAATCCATCTGTTATCAAGTGCCTGCATTATTGATGGATGGTATTACTGTTGTCATATCTCCACTAATTTCTTTAATGAAAGATCAAGTAGATGCTTTAACAAGTGTTGGAATACCATCAACTTATATAAATAGCAGTCTTTCCATTCCAGACATAAATGAACGAATCGCAGAGCTAAGAGATGGCTCTTATAAAATTGTTTATATTGCACCTGAGAGATTAGAAACGAATTCGTTTCGAGACCTCTTATTAACGTTAAATATTTCTATGGTAGCAGTAGATGAGGCACACTGTATATCTCAATGGGGGCATGATTTTCGACCTAGTTACAGGTCGATAAATAAGATGATAATGGACCTTTCTACTAAACCAATTGTCGTTGCCCTTACAGCAACAGCAACAAAAGAAGTAATAGCTGATATTTGTCATTTGTTAGATTTATCAGAGGAGGATTCGTTTGTTACTGGTTTTTCCCGAGAAAACCTAACATTTAATGTAGTTAAAGGTGAAAATAAGCGCGACTATATTAAAAAATATATTAAAGCAAATAAAAATGAAGCTGGCATTATTTATGCTGCTACTCGAAAAGAAGTAGATGAATTATCTCAATTTCTTAAAAAAAGCGGCTTCAAGGCAGGGAAATATCATGCTGGTATGTCAGAACAAGAGCGAGCACAACAGCAGGATCAATTTTTATATGACGAGTTTGATGTTATGGTTGCAACAAACGCTTTTGGTATGGGAATAAACAAATCCAATATTCGGTATGTCATTCATCATAATTTACCTAAAAATATAGAGGCTTACTACCAGGAAGCAGGCCGTGCCGGGCGGGATGGGGAGCCTAGTGAATGTACGATTCTGTTTGCTGGACAAGACATACAGCTTCAAAAATTCTTAATAGAACAAACATCTCTAAGTTATGAAAAGAAGGTTCATGAATATCAAAAATTACAGCAAATGGTAGATCTCTGTCATACTGAAAAATGTTTACAATCTTATATTGTTGAATATTTTGGTGAAGAGAATGCGGAAGCAGATTGTGGCAATTGCATGAATTGTAAGGATACACGAGAAAAAATTGAGGTAACAACTGAAGCTTTAATGGTTTTTTCTTGTGTGAAAAGAATGAACGAAAAATTCGGGAAAACTCTTGTAGCGCAAGTACTAAAGGGTTCTAATAATAAGCGGATTTCTCAGATGGGATTTCAAAAATTATCAACCTATGGGTTAATGAAGAACAAGACAGAAAAACAAATTGTAGAATTTATTGATTTTTTAATTGCTGAAGGTTATTTATCTTTAACAAATGCTCAATACCCTGTTATCGAACTTAGTAAAAAGGGGTTACTTGTATTAGTTGATAAAACGCCAGTATTTAAGAAGGAAAAACTAGTGATTTCATCAATTGAAAGCAATGATGAACTATTTGAAGTACTAAAGAATATAAGAAGAGAACTTGCTTCTGAACATAGAGTACCGCCTTATATTATATTTTCTGATAGTAGCCTAAAAGACATGAGTAATAAATGTCCGATTAATGAGTCTGAGTTTTTAGAAGTAAAAGGTGTTGCTCAAACAAAGCTTGAACGTTATGGACAACCATTTATTAAGGCAATTTGTGACTATATGAAAGTTGAACAAGAGCCACTTAATCAAATAGTGATACAAAAATCACATTCACAAATATCGGCTGATAAGACACCTAGTCATCTTGTTACCTATCAATTATATATGAATGGGTTAAAGATGAATGAGATTAGTATACAACGGGAAATTACTGAAATCACTGTACAAAACCATATCATTCGAGCGGTGGAAGAAGGACAACCGATTGAATGGAGAGGCATATTTACCGAAGAACAAGAGAACTTAATCATAGAGAAAATTAAGGAATTGAATACTGAATTGCTAAAGCCCTTAAAAGAAGTGTTACCTTCTAGCATTAATTATTTTCAAATAAAAGCGGCAATTTGTAAGTTGAATCTAGAAGTGATCAGTTCGTGAAAAAAGCTCACATCCCCGGGAATGATACTGAGGTATGTGAGCTTTTTTTCATAACTGTTTAATATTAATCTTATAGTAAAGACAGTCTTTAATATGAATTTCTTCTAATTTAAACTTTTTGATGGAAGTTTGTTCATGCTAAATTTTAAAAGACTTGGGACCACACTTATAATAAATAGTAGACGGATAAATTGTAAGGAACTAACTACCGCTGGATCAGCACCAATTGACGACGCCGTTAAAACCATCTCAACTAGTCCGCCAGGTGCAAGAGAAAGCATGGCTGTTGCTAAGTTTAGGTCTGTTAAAAAGCTGAAAACATAACCGAAGGCAAAGCTTGCTACAATAAGAATCATTGTTGTAATAAAATACAAGCCACAGTATTTTCCACCCTTTTTAAGATCATTAAATGTGATCATAAGTCCAAATCCAACACCGATTGATATTTGAGCAAAAATCATAAATAAATCATGAAAAAGGGGTAATTCTATACCTATAATCTTCAATGAGGCAGTTGTTAAAAGAGGACCAATTACATATGATGCAGGTAAGAATTTTCTAAGCCCCCAACCTACAAATCCTGCAAGGAAATACCAGCTATATGAAAATATTGATATATCACTTTGTGCTAAAAGTGTTGTTGTTTGTAAATAAGACGAGGGTTCGAACATATGTAGTATTGTAAATGGGACCAAAAAGACAACTGTTAATAATCTTACAGTTTGAAAGATGGTAACTAATGAAGAGTTTGCATGAACAGCCTCACTAGCGGCAACCATTTCTGTTAATCCACCGGGAATAGAAGCAAAAATACTCGTGTTTCGATCGATGTTAACAAGTTTACTAATGATTAAACCGTTACAAACGCTAAGAAAAATTAATAAAACTGTTGTAAGTAAAAAGGGAATCACGTATGGACCTACAAGAACAAAGGTTTCTTTTGTGAATGAAAGTCCAAATGATATTCCTAAAATCATAAATGAACCGTTTTTAAAAAAACTCGGTTGTATAAATGTACTTATTTTTTTAAAAAGTGATCGCCATATTATTAGAAAAGTCATAGGACCTAAAATCCAAGCTAGAGGGAGATGAGCAAGATAAAATAGAAACCCTCCAAATGTTCCGATTATGTAGGGAAATATGACATTGGGTAGTTTTGTACTCATTCTATTCCTCCCACATTACTTGTTTACTAATTTTCTGTTAAAATATGTTTTAATTTTTACACTGTTATTCACTGACTTTCGTCATGCGGTTTTTTATTGTTACTACACCAGTCTTTCTATTTTATCATAAAGTCCGTGAAATTTTTTAAGGTCATCAGGCTTATCTTTGTACAAATTTTGGTTTATAAAAACAAAAAGATAATCATGAGTTGTCCTGTAAAAAAAAGTTGATATGTGATAACATTTTTAATAGTAGTAGCTTATAAAAAGGATTTTGGTTTCTTAAAGCGTTTTCTAACTATTTATTGTGATATTGCGGAGGATTTTAGATGAAAAAAGAATTTGCGGTAATTGGACTTGGGCGTTTTGGAGGCAGTATTTGTCGGGCTCTAAGTGAAGAGGGTATGGAAGTAATGGCTATTGATACAGATGAAGACAAAGTAAATGAGTTTGCAAACGTTGCTTCACATGCTGTTGTTGGAGATTCCACAGATGAAACAGTGTTAAAAAGTCTTGGTATCCGTAACTTTGATCATGTTATTGTTGCGATAGGAGATAATATTCAAGCGAGTATCTTAACCACATTGATTCTTAAAGAATTAGGAGTTAAGCATATTACTGTTAAAGCTCAAAATGATTATCATGAAAAAGTACTATCCAAAATTGGAGCTGACCGTATCGTTCATCCAGAACGTGATATGGGGAGAAGAATTGCTCATAAAATTATTTCAAACAACGTTCTTGACTATTTAGAGCTCTCTGATGAGCATAGCATCGTTGAAATTGTTGCAAATGACAGGCTTAATGGAAACTCCATCATTGATTTAGATATTCGTGCTAAATATGGAATCAATATTGTTGCTGTAAAAAGAGGAAAAGATATTATTGTTTCTCCGCAAGCAAATGAAATTATTCAAAAAAATGATATATTAATCGTTATTGGTGCGGATACAGATATTAACCGTTTCGAAAAACGTTTATTAGGTGACTAAAAAAGCAGTACCCGATTTTTCAATCGGTGTACTGCTTTTTTAATTAAACTTCCATAATAATTGGTAAAATCATTGGGCGACGCTTTGTTTTTTCGTATAAGAATGGAGCGAGTGTGTCAGTGATTTCATTTTTAATTTCGGACCATTGACTTGTGCGACGTTCCATAATTTTGTTCAGATGCTTGGAGATTAGTGATTGAGCATCATTAATTAAATCACCAGATTCGCGCATGTAGACAAAACCTCTAGAGATAATATCTGGACCTGCTGCGATTTTGAAGTCTTTCATGTTGATGCTTACAACGACTATCACAAGACCTTCTTCTGACAGAATTCGGCGGTCTCGGAGGACAATGTTACCGATATCACCAATACCACTTCCATCAATATAAACATTACCTGAAGGGATTTTCCCAGCAATTCCAACTTCTTTATCTCCTATTGCTAGAACCTCTCCGTTATCCATGATAAAACAGTTTTCTTCCTCAACACCACAGTCTACTGCATGTCTAGCATGCATCTTCTGCATACGGAATTCACCATGTATTGGCATAAAGTATTTTGGCTTCATTAATCTAAGCATAAGTTTTTGTTCTTCTTGACCACCGTGACCTGAAGTATGAATGTCGTTAAGTGGTCCGTGGATTACCTCTGCTCCTGCACGGAACAGTTGATTAATCGTTTTGCTAACGCTAAGTGTATTTCCTGGTATTGGAGAAGAAGAGAAGACAACATTGTCCCCAGGTATAATTTGAATTTGTCTATGAGTGCCGTTTGCGATACGCGATAGAGCTGCCATTGGTTCACCTTGAGATCCTGTACAAAGAATTGTCACACGATGAGCTGGCATACGATTAATTTCATGTGCATCTACAAAAGTATCTTTAGGACAACTAATATATCCTAAATCTTGTCCAATTTGTATGGCTGCCTCCATACTTCGCCCAAACACAGCAACTTTACGTCCGTGTGCAACCGCAGCTTCAACTACTTGTTGGAGGCGGTGTATATTTGATGCAAATGTTGCAAAGATAATGCGACCATCAACCTTACGGAAAATTTCGTGTATACTGTCACCGACACGTCTCTCTGACATCGTAAAGGTAGGAATCTCACTGTTTGTACTGTCAGAAAGTAAACACAGAACTCCATCCCGACCAATCTCAGCCATCTTTGTTAAGTTTGCAGGTTCACCTACAGGTGTAAAATCAAATTTAAAGTCACCAGTATGTACGATGTTTCCAGGTGGCGTTTTAACGACAATACCATATGAATCAGGAATACTATGAGTTGTTCTAAAAAAGGTTACAGATGTTTTTCTGAACTTAATAATATCATCTTCCTGAATTTCGATTAATTTAGTTTGTCGAAGAAGTCCGTGCTCTTCAAGTTTGTTTCTGAGTAAACCTAAAGCAAGCTTACCCCCATAAATAGGAATGTTTACTTGACGAAGTAAATATGGAATTCCACCAATGTGGTCTTCATGTCCGTGCGTAATAAATAATCCCTTTATTTTATCTTCGTTTTTGGATAAATAAGTGTAGTCAGGAATGACATAATCAATTCCAAGTAACTCATCCTCTGGAAATTTTATTCCAGCATCAATCAGGATGATTTCATCTTGAAATTGTACTCCGTACGTGTTTTTTCCGATTTCACCAAGTCCGCCTAATGCAAAGACAGCAACTTGATCATTTTTTACAAATTTCATAACAATCAGATCTCCAATACTTTATAATTTTCGCTTTGCTTTTCATATTCTAAATATGCCCCATCAACTGCAGTGACAAATTCAATATTATAGCCGCGTTCTTTAAGTTTAAATCTCACATTTGCTTCAGTTGTTGCTTCAATATAAAGAGTGTTTGTTCGTTCGCGAACAGGAACCTCTGTAATTTTATCTTGATAATGAACTTTAAAAATCATTTACCAAATCTCTCCTTAACTTCCGAATGTTAGACTAACTTTTTCTATTATATGCGATATTTCTATTCAAGCCAAGCCTATAGGGCAAGAGCGACTCTACTTTTGGTAAATAAGTCTATAACTCACAGTTAAAAATAAAATATAGGCACCAGTTGGAATAGGCTTTATTAAGCGATTGTTTTTCTCTTTACTAAGTGTTTCCACTGTCTTCTAAGAGATTTCTTTAATTTTTTTAACATAGAAAATCCTCCTACCTAATTTTTATTTACCGACCTCATGTTATCGGTTTTAGTATATGTCATTTTTTGTGATATTTTCATGGGAATTAATGTGAAAGAAATTGACAATTTCTTCATTTTCACTTAGTTTGAAAACATGCTTTTTACACATCAGGAGGATAAACTGAAATGAAAAAATTATATAGTTCATTATTTATTTTAAGTATGATTTGGGGGATGTCATTTCTATTTATAAAGGTCCTTGTAGAAGATTTAGGGCCATGGGGTGTTGTGTTTTGGCGGTGTTTATTTGGCACAATCACACTATTCATTATTCTTTTTGTTTTTAAAAAGCAAGAGTTGAGAAAAGTAAGGTTTAAAAGTCTACCGTGGCTGAAGCTTTTTCTTGTAGCACTTTTTAATAATGCACTTCCTTTTGCATTCATAGCTATGAGTGAAATGAAGATTTCCAGTAGTCTTGCCTCTGTTATAAATGCAACTACTCCATTATGGACAATTGTCATTGGGGCACTCTTTTTCTTTATTCCTGTTAAGGGGAGACAATGGGTTGGAGTTTCAATTGGGTTTTTTGGTATTTTAATTTTGTTGAATCTTGATTTTGAAAGCTTAATAAATGAAAACTTTATTGGGGCAGGAACGATGCTTTTTGCTACATTTTGTTATGGGTTAGGCGCTCAAATGGCAAAAAGATATTTACAGGAATTATCTATTATAATTGTATCGATTGTTACTTTGTTTTTTTCAACAATGATCAGCTTAGTATTTATTTTATTATTAAATGAATCTGTTCATCTACCATCAGTTTTTTCGGCTCATACTTTTATATCGTTAATTGGATTAGGTGTGTTTGGTTCTGGATTTGCTTATCTTTTTTACTATTATATGGTTAAAGAAGGTAGTGCAGAATTTGCTTCGCTGGTAACTTATATCGTTCCAATTACGGCAATGTTATGGGGGTATTTATTACTTGGGGAAGGTATTTCTCCACATATGATTTTAGGTTTATTGTTTGTTTTTGCTGGAGTTTATTTAAGCTCAGCTAAATTGGCGAAAAAAAGCAGTATTAATACTTCAATAGAGAGTAAACATTAAAGTGAAGAAAAAACACTCATAGACAAACTAAAGAAGGGAGTATATCCCTTCTTTAACGTTCAATTGGAACTGCATTTTCAGGTTCTTGAAACGGGTGATCTCCATTAATATGATCATAAAACATAACTCCATTTAAATGATCAATCTCATGCTGGAAAACAATGGACAATAGACCTCTTAGTCTAATATCAATATTCTTTCCTTCAAGGCTTGTAGCTTTAACGCGAATTCGGGCATAACGAGGAACAAAGCCTGGAACTGCTCGATCAACCGAAAGGCAGCCTTCACCGCTAGTTAAATAGCTTTTCTCAATAGAATGGCTAACAATCTTTGGATTAAATAGAGCATAACTGTGCTGGTTTCCTTTTTCATCAACAACATGAATAGCAATCATTCTTTTTGATACATTAATTTGAGGAGCTGCAAGTCCTATACCTGGGCGTAATCCGTACTTCTCAGAAATTTCCGGATCTTGACTATTTATTACGTATTGGATCATTTGAGATAAAGTTTCTTTATCCTCATCAGAAGGAGGTAATGTAACTTCCTTCGCCACTTCTCTTAAAGTTGGATGACCTTCTCTTATAATATCTTCCATTGTTATCATGGTAAACACTCCTTTGAACATAAAGCAAAAGTATTTAATAAGTGAATGACTAAGGCAGACAAACTAAGTTATTACAACCTCAAAATCATTATGTATATATAAACTAGATATAATTTCATTGTATTATACTATAAGATTATATAGGAAATAGCAGAAATCGAAAAGATTTTGGGATTACATAATAATCGAAGGGCTAACAGTGGGAAATTGTTAGCCCTTTGACATATTTCTTACCTATATTTTTAATAGCCGATGTAAGCTGCACCTACAATAATTAGTAAAATAAACAATACAACGATTAACGCAAAGCTGTTTCCATATCCAGCTGTTGGTGCAACATATCCGTAACCATAATTTCCACACCCGTAATTGCAATCATAATAATGCATTCTAACGACCTCCTCATGATGATTACGCCCTTTGTTTTGGCGTATAGTACACTGTATGAAAGTAGTTCAAAAGTGTATAGACATTAGCCTAGATATGATTAAATTGACTCTAACTTTCCTAAGGAGCAGTTGATTACTGATGTTATTAGATACTTTACCTCCTTTGTATACCCCTATGATTGGTTTTGAGAAATGCTCTCTGAAAACCACAAGAAATAATGGTCTAAAAACTAAGACAGGCTCATATGAATGTAAATAATAAATACAAAAATTGGAAAAGTGGATTCCATCCAAATAATTCCAAATATATATTCAAAACCTATTGAGAAAATATGTTAGACCAATTATAGTAGAAATGTCTGTAAGTTAGGAGGATATACATTCTGATGCTAAGAAAAAGTAATTACGTTTTGTTTATAATATTATTGTTTTTACTTTCTGGCTGCTTCGGTCCTGCGCCAGAAGAAAAGATTTATACGATTTTGGAGGAAGCTGTTACATTAGAAGATTCATTTAAAGAACAACAGCAGCCATTACTCGAACTCGAAAAGAAGGAAGCGGACCTCTATAGTAAGATTATGGATTTGGGAATGAAAGAATTTGAACAAGTTGTTTCCTTATCTAAACAAGCTTTAACTTCAGTAGAGGAACGAGAATCTAAAATACAAATGGAATATGACAGTATTATGTCTTCGAAAGATAAATTCAATGAAGTTAATGAAGAAATCGAAAAAATTAAGGATGAGACACTGTTACAATCTGCACAAGAGCTTAAGTCTACAATGGAAGAACGATATAAATCATACGAAAAACTTTATGAAAACTACAAAAAATCAATTTCTTTAGACAAAGAACTGTATTCAATGCTTCAAAAGGAAGATTTGGAGATGGAGCAGTTGGAAACACAAATAGATAAAATTAATAAGTCATATCAATCTGTTATGGAACAAAATAATGAATTTAATAAACTAACTGAACAATATAATGATTTAAAAATAAAGTTTTATGAAGAAGCCAATTTAAATGTTGAAAAAAGTGAATAATGCTATGCTTATGAAGAACCTTCCTCTTGGGAGGTTCTTTTTTGTGCACTGTTGTTTCTCTTATTCCTTAATGGTATTCATTTAAAGCTAAATAAATTATTAGCTAAAATATGAAAACGCAGTGTTTGAGAAGGTGAAAAGTGTCGAGTATATACAATAAATACAAGTTGTTATATAAAACTGTATTACAAACAATGTTACAGTGTTTGTATTTGTGATAATACAGTTTGAAGAAACAAGTAAAATGATTAAGGATAAAATTTATTATTCTTTAACTATTATAGATATAAACTGATTGACGGGCGTGAAAACATTGGTGTAAACTTGTAAATGAATTGTTAATGTGTATCAGTTTATTTTAAATTTAAACTAATACAGAGTGGGCTAAACAGACCACCAAACCATACATAGAGAACGTTTTTATACATCTCGTGAGTGGTATAAAGGTAAGAAAAGTCGAATTCAAAAAAATTGTGTCATCCATAAGATTTTAGGGTAACCTATTGCTGTGAATATTGGAATTCTCTTACTAATACTTTTGAAGTTCAATTCTCAATAGGGATTGAACAACACTCTTAAAATGGAAAGGAAGAGGTTATAAAATGGCTGCAAAAACAAAAGGCGCTGTTGTAGACAGTAAGAAACAGTTTGAAGCTATTTCTAAGGTTTTTGAAACATTCCAGATTTTAAATGAAGAAGGTAAAGTCGTAAATGAAGCGGCAATGCCAGAATTAAGTGATGATCAATTAAAAGAATTAATGCGTCGTATGGTTTATACACGTATTTTAGATCAACGTTCTATTTCATTAAACCGTCAAGGGCGTTTAGGTTTCTATGCTCCAACTGCAGGACAAGAAGCTTCTCAGATTGCATCTCAATATGCTTTAGAAAAAGAAGATTGGATTTTACCTGGATACCGTGATGTTCCACAAATCATTTGGCATGGTCTTCCGTTATATCAAGCATTCTTGTTTTCTCGTGGACATTTCCATGGTAACCAAATGCCTGAAGGAGTTAACTGCTTATCTCCACAAATTATCATCGGTGCACAATACATTCAAACAGCTGGTGTTGCATTAGGTCTTAAGAAGAAAGGCAAACAAGCTGTTGCGATCACTTATACAGGTGATGGTGGTGCATCACAAGGTGATTTCTATGAGGGTATTAACTTTGCTGGTGCATATAAAGCTCCTGCAATCTTCGTTGTACAAAATAACCGCTATGCGATCTCAACTCCAGTTGAAAAACAATCTGCAGCACAAACTATTGCACAAAAAGCAGTTGCAGCAGGTATCGTAGGTGTTCAAGTTGATGGTATGGATCCATTAGCAGTCTATGCTGCAGTTCGTGATGCTCGTGAGCGTGCAGTTAACGGAGAAGGTCCTACATTAATTGAAACATTAACATTCCGTTATGGACCACACACTATGGCTGGTGATGATCCTACACGTTACCGTACAAAAGAAACAGAAAATGAGTGGGAAGCTAAAGATCCATTAGTTCGTTTCCGTAAGTTCTTAGAGGACAAAGGAATCTGGAACGAAGAAGAAGAAAATAAAGTAATTGAACAAGCAAAAGAAGATATTAAAGATGCTATTCAAAAAGCTGATAAATATCCAAAACAAAAGGTAACGGACTTGATGGAAATCATGTACGAAGAAATGCCTTATAACCTAAAAGAGCAATATGAAATTTACAAAGCAAAGGAGTCGAAATAATCCATGGCACAAATGACAATGATTCAAGCCATCACTGATGCATTACGCACCGAATTAAAAAATGATGAAAACGTCCTTGTATATGGTGAAGACGTTGGTGTGAACGGTGGGGTATTCCGTGCGACGGAAGGACTTCAAAAAGAGTTTGGAGAAGACCGTGTATTCGATACACCACTTGCTGAGTCTGGTATTGGTGGACTAACAGTTGGTTTCGGTTTAACTGGATTCCGTCCAGTTATGGAAATTCAATTCTTTGGTTTCGTTTATGAAGTAATGGATTCATTAAATGGTCAATTAGCTCGTATGCGTTATCGTTCAGGTGGACATTGGACTGCTCCAGTAACAATTCGTTCCCCATTTGGTGGATTCGTACATACACCAGAGCTTCACGCTGATAGCTTGGAAGGTCTTGTTGCACAACAGCCTGGACTTAAAGTTGTTATTCCTTCAACACCTTATGATGCAAAAGGACTTTTAATCTCTGCTATTCGTGATAATGACCCAGTTGTATTCTTGGAGCACATGAAATTATATCGCTCATTCCGTCAGGAAGTTCCTGAAGAAGAATATACGATCGAAATTGGTAAAGCTGATGTAAAACGTGAAGGTACAGATCTTTCAATTATTACTTACGGAGCAATGGTTCATGAATCATTAAAGGCTGCGGATGAATTAGAAAAAGAAGGTATTTCTGTTGAGGTTGTTGACTTACGTACAATCAGCCCGTTAGATATTGAAACAATTATTGCATCTGTTGAAAAAACAGGTCGTGTAATTGTCGTTCAAGAAGCACAAAAACAAGCAGGTATTGCGGCTAATGTAGTGGCTGAAATTACTGAAAGAGCAATTTTAAGCTTAGAAGCACCAGTATTGCGTGTTGCTGCTCCTGATACTGTATACGCATTTACTGAAGCGGAAAATATTTGGTTGCCAATTTATAAAGATATTTTAGAAACTGCTAGAAAAGTTCTTGAATTTTAATTAATACTTCAAAACGAATTTTTAACATAATTATAGGAGGTTGAATGATTTGGCATTTGAATTTAAACTGCCTGATATTGGTGAAGGTATCCACGAAGGTGAAATTGTAAAGTGGTTCGTTAAACCAGGCGACAAGGTTGAAGAAGATGATGTCCTTGCTGAAGTTCAAAATGATAAAGCGGTTGTTGAAATCCCATCACCAGTTAAAGGTACAGTTACAGAAGTAAATGTAGAAGAGGGAACAGTTGCAACTGTTGGTCAAACAATTATTACTTTTGATGCACCTGGTTACGAAAACCTAAAATTCAAAGGTGACCATGGTGATGATGAGCCTAAGAAGGAAGAAAAAGCTGAACCTGCACCAGCTGCAGAAGAGAAAACAGAAGCACCTGCTGCTGCACCTGCAGAAGTAGAGGTAGATCCTTCTAAGCGTGTTATTGCTATGCCTTCTGTACGTAAATATGCTCGTGAAAAAGATGTGGATATTCGTCAAGTTTCAGGTAGCGGTAAAAATGGTCGTGTATTAAAAGAGGATGTTGATTCATTCTTACAAGGTGGAGGAGTTACTGCTCAACCAGCTACTACAGAAGAAACACCAGCTGCAAAAGAAGAGAAACAAGCTCAACCAGCTGCAGCTCAAGCAATTCCAGAGGGTGAATTCCCAGAGACTCGTGAAAAAATGAGTCCAATCCGTAAAGCTATTGCTAAAGCAATGGTTAACTCAAAACATACTGCTCCACACGTAACTTTAATGGATGAAGTGGATGTAACAAATTTAGTTTCTCATAGAAAACAATTTAAAAATGTTGCAGCAGAGCAGGGTATTAAGTTAACATATTTACCGTACGTAGTGAAAGCTCTTACTTCAGCACTTAAAAAGTATCCTGTACTTAATACTTCACTTGATGACAAAACAGAAGAAGTTGTTCAAAAGCATTATTACAACATTGGTATTGCTGCTGACACTGAAAAAGGTCTTCTAGTACCAGTTGTAAAAAATGCAGAGCGCAAATCTGTGTTTGAAATTTCTGATGAAATTAACGGACTTGCTACAAAAGCGCGTGAAGGTAAGCTTGCACCAAATGAAATGAAAGGTGCTTCTTGCACAATCACTAACATTGGTTCTGCAGGTGGTCAATGGTTCACTCCAGTAATTAACCACCCAGAGGTTGCTATTTTAGGTATTGGACGAATTGCAGAAAAACCTGTTGTTCGTGATGGAGAGATTGTTGTAGCTCCGGTTCTTGCTTTATCATTAAGCTTTGACCACAGAATGATCGATGGTGCTACAGCTCAAAATGCTCTTAACCACATCAAGCGTTTACTTAACGATCCACAATTAATTTTAATGGAGGCGTAATCGATGGTAGTAGGAGATTTCCCAATTGAAACAGATACTCTTGTCATAGGAGCAGGTCCAGGCGGATACGTTGCAGCAATCCGCGCTGCACAACTAGGACAAAAAGTAACAGTAGTTGAAAAAGCAACACTTGGAGGGGTTTGTTTAAACGTTGGTTGTATTCCTTCAAAAGCGCTAATCGCTGCTGGACACCGTTATGAAGAAGCTAGACACTCTGAAGATATGGGTATCAAAGCTGAAAACGTAACTGTTGACTTTTCAAAAGTCCAAGAATTTAAACAAGGTGTTGTGAAAAAACTAACTGGCGGTGTAGCTGGATTACTTAAGGGTAATAAAGTTGACGTAGTTAGTGGTGAAGCATACTTTGTTGATAACGAAACTGTAAAAGTTATGGACGAAACGTCTTCACAAACTTACAAATTTAAAAATGTAATTATCGCAACTGGTTCACGTCCAATTGAAATCCCTGCTTTCAAATACTCTAAGCGTGTATTAGATTCTACAGGTGCATTAAACCTTCAGGAAATTCCTAATAAGCTTGTTGTAATCGGTGGCGGATATATCGGAACTGAGCTTGGTACAGCGTATGCTAATTTTGGTACTGAAGTAACGTTTATCGAAGCTGCTGACGAAATTCTTGCTGGTTTTGAAAAACAAATGAGTGCGATTGTTAAACGTAACCTAAAGAAAAAAGGAAATGTTGAAATTCACACAAAAGCAATGGCAAAAGGTGTGGAAGAAACAGACAACGGTGTTAAAGTAACATTTGAAGTAAACGGTGAAGAAAAAACTGTTGAAGCTGATTACTTATTAGTTACGGTAGGACGCCGTCCAAACACTGATGAACTTGGTTTAGAGCAAGTTGGTGTTGAAATGACGGATAGAGGTGTTATCAAAATTGATAAACAATGCCGTACAAACATTCCAAACATCTATGCAATCGGTGATATTGTTGAGGGGCCACCTTTAGCTCATAAAGCTTCTTATGAAGGTAAAATTGCTGCAGAAGCAATTGCTGGAGAAAAAGCAGAGATTGATTACTTAGCTATTCCTGCTGTTGTATTCTCTGAGCCAGAATTAGCTTCTGTAGGTTACACAGAAGCTCAAGCAAAAGAAGAAGGCATTGAAGTGAATGCTTCTAAATTCCCATTTGCTGCAAATGGTCGTGCGTTATCACTTAACAATACTGATGGTTTCTTAAAACTTGTAACTCGTAAGGAAGATGGATTAGTAATTGGTGCACAAATCGCTGGACCAAGTGCTTCAGACATGATTTCAGAGTTAGGATTAGCAATTGAAGCTGGTATGACAGCAGAAGATATTGCAATGACAATTCATGCTCACCCAACATTAGGTGAGATCACAATGGAAGCTGCTGAAGTTGCAATTGGTAGTCCAATCCATATCGTAAAATAATAAAGTAAAGGCTGACTATTATAGTCAGCCTTTTTGCATGTATTTATTTCTATTTCGATAGAGCGCTTGAAACAGGCTCTAATATATCTTCTTTTGAAACAACGGTTCCTTCGATTTGTACTAAAACTTGTTTCTTATCAATAACAAGAAGCGAAGGGAAAGTTTCAATTTCGAATTGATTATGATCTGTTTTCTCTGAGATTATTTTCATATTCTCAAATTCCTCTGGAAAATTCTTTTTAATGTCCAATAAGGCATCATAATAGACTGCTTCACGTTGAATATTTTCATCATCGGAAAAAAACACTAGTTGTTTGTCTTGTGGAATATCTTCATTTAAGGGACCTTCTGAAAACAGCAAATTTTCACATGAAGAAAGAACAATGACTGGTATGATGAAGGCAATAAGTATTGATCTTTTCATCCATGTCCACCTCTTTTTAATAGAATAAAATAGAACGAAATAATTATTTATGTCAGAATTTCACTTATAAAATTCAAAAATATGTATCTAAATTAAACACATTTTATCATAATAATTCAATTTTCTTCCTGTTGTCATCTATTTGTTACATAAATGAAAAATATAATGAAGTTTCTATACAAAAAATTAAGATTAAGTTTCAAAATCCCTGAAAGAATCTTATGTTTTTGCATAAGAATTGATAGGTAGTGTCAAAAGAT
>NZ_NUMC01000079.1:0-54362 GCF_002577655.1 Bacillus sp. AFS040349
TTTTTAGTTGCCAAATACAGGCTTACATTTGTTATAACATAATAGGTAAAAGACGAGGTCAGTATGTTAAAAGATAATTGTGACGAATTTGTTCAGATAAAATAAAGATTTAATATGGAAAAGACCAGACAAAATTAATGTCTGGTCTTTAAGAAATTTCATTTTAAAGGAAGCGCAAAGTATAATTTTTATCACATACTCAGAATATTAGAATTAAGGGGAATTCTAACAAAATGCTAGTTCCACTTATGAGGTTTATTTCCTTTATTTTTAATAGCATTTTGTTAAGAGTTTTGGGATCATGATACAAACCTCAGTACTAATAAATTCTTACTTATTTTGTTCCATTAATTTTTCTAACCGGGTTTAAAGTATTACCCCAATCATAAGGTTGACTATATTTAACACTGCCGCATTTCAAACATTCTACATCACAAAGACGCTTATAGTTAATTTTATCTCTCACATCTTTTGGATACTCTTCTATTCGTATTACATTTAGAACTCCACCACATTCACAAATCATATGCTATCTCCTATACCATTATTAATATCTGTATAGACTTTTTTTAAAAATATCTACTCCTATCTATTATATAACCTGCAGAAGATATGACAACTCTACCGCAACATCAGAATGGATATCCTGTTTAATAATCGACAGTTCTAATTTATAGTATTGACATAGCCCAAAGACGTTTTGTAATTGTTGAATATTTTTAAATTCCTCATAATCATAAAAAATGACCCTACAATATTTCTCATGATTTACTTTTATAAATTCTTCTATAATATTTACTTCCGTTAATAAAATCACATCAATCTTTTTATTAACTCTTGCTGCAAAATTTCTCATACTTTCTTTATAACTCTCAATGTCACATTCGTCAGTTATAATACCAAGATATCTTTCCACATAATCCCCCCAGTAATTTGATGATGATGATTATACCGCGCATCTAATCATCTTCAAGTAATAAGGTATATTTTACTCAAAAAAAGAAACAAAAAATGAGTCCTGCTATAACTGGGCGATTTTCCACAAACGGTTTAGGATAGTTTAAGTTACAAATGTTAAACTAAAGAAATAGAAGATAGTTGAGGTAAGAGAAAATGTATGAAACTAAAGATGAGTCCCAGAGAAAAGAAAAAAAGTTTAAGTTTTAACTTTTTTTATTTGTTATCTCTGCTTTAATAAATACATTCATTGATTTTTTTGGATTAGGAATTGAAGAAGTAATATCGCATAGTTATTAGTCTTTTGATTTATGGTGTTATTTTTTATTTTGGATTGCGCAGGAAGTTGTGGGCTAAGTTTATCATTAAAATTATGGTCTGGCTAATTATCATTTTACTGTTCATCATTATAGTTGTTACAGTTTTAGGATTATAGTGAAAAATACTGCTTAATGTTATTTTTAACTAAAGTGTGCTTCGAACTAAGAAGGATTAACGCATTTTTCCATTGAAATTATTGTACTACCCATAAAAGAACACATTAACTTTCATTTTCTGTGGCGAGGCAGGGCTTCATGGATCGCTAACTGGCGGAATACTTGATAATACTTTCGGAAAAAGATACGGGTAAAAATGTGGTGATAAATATGTATAGAAAACAAAGTGATATTGATTTTAGATATTTTTTTGGACAAAAGGTTACAGATGTGAATACAGAAAAGAACTTGCCATTAGGAGTGGCATTTGAAAATGCTGGATTAATAATTGAATGTCCTTGGAGATTACAGGTCTCTAATGAAATTGTGATTGGGTATTCCGATTGTATCCAAGCCCCTGATAAGTACACGCATAAAAATGTTAAAACCATTCTAATGGGCAAAAAAATTATGAATATCCTTCACTTTGAAGAAGTGTCTGATTTAGTTTTTGGAATTTGAAGATAATATTTTTCTTGTCTTGTTTCACGATAGCAATTATTTTGAAGGATGGCAATTAAGTGGTGACAATGGTTTTTATCTATTCACATTACCAGGGGGTTCATATTCATACTAATTTTATAACCTGCTACTAGAAATAATGAGGGCTTTAACACAACAATGAAAAAAAAGCCTAAAATATGCAAGGTTTTTCTGTAATACTTGCGTATTTTAGGCTTTCTTATACTCATAAAGAAACTACCATTAACTGCTTCTTCCAATTACCAAATACACTCTACTTCAAAGGATCAAGCCCAGAATTATACTTCCAACAAGAAGAAAGAGCACACAATAATTAAAGATATACTTTGAAATAATTAATCTTTTTATATTATCTTTCAATGCCCTTTCAACGAAAGCATTCATACAAAGTAAAAAAAGCCCTCCAAAAATTATTACATATAGTGTTACCATGGAACCTGTCCCTAAATGCTTTATCCATTCTGTAAATTGTCCCCAGCCTGTCATGAGTACTCTCCTTTCAGCATTACTTTTTTGATGTATCTATTAAACTTTTAGGAGCATAAACCTTTAAAAAGTTCCCCATGTCTGATCCGAAAATTCACATGCTTAGTCAAACGGCTTAAACTCAAAATCAGTCAAAAAGGACTGAATATCGCATAAAAGTGTCAAAATAAATAAATGTTATTGAAAATCTAATTTATTCGTTTTCTTTCATTCTTCTAGACAATAATTAATTACTTTAATCACTATCTATGGATTTTTTTCGGCAGGTGAATTTATTATTTTCATTAATAAAATTTTCCTAAAAGCAAGACATGGGAATCACATAAAACTCCTATTTATATAATAAGAAAAGACCAAATAGCAAAAACCTATCTGGTCTTAAGTGTATTATTATTCCAAACAAAAGGGGCGTATACACAAGAAAGAGATCTAAGACTTTCAAGGTAAGCATCAGGAATCTATGAGAAATCTTTAGTCATGAGGACTGTCTTCTATTAATATTGGCAGGAGTTAAGTATAAGTTAACCTTGATTTCACGTTCAAAATCTATAAAGGATTAACTATTTCTTGTCATTCTTAATCACCTTAAACTCTAATTTCTTCTTTTCTTTTTCCATTCTCTTGAAATATTCCTTCAGAAATTCTTTCCAATCAATAGACTTTTCCATCAATTTCTCCTCTTTAAAATTATTGTTAACATAATTTTTAAATCATTAAGATTTTACCATAATTTAGTTATACTTAAATTTATTTATTAAAAATGATCACTATACTGTTTTTCTAATTTTTCCAATTTATTAAAATTATTTAATTGTATATATAGTTGTTTAAGTTTTTCATAGAAGTATACTTCTATACAATCAAATTCCATAACTAACTCCAAATACTCAGTCGCCTTCAACAATTCATTTCTATGAATATGATATTGAGAAAGTTTTTCTGATATTTTAATTAATTTTTTTTGGATTTCGTGTGTAAGATTTAAAGCCCACTCGTCATAAATACTTGGAAAGAAACTTTTCGGAATATTATTTATTACTTGGGTGTATTCTCCATAAAACATAGTAATATCCTTATTTTCTAAACTATTAATGCGATTTATATACGTCACAAGATCACATTCTACTTTTCCTTTTAAATAAATATGCTCTTTGTCAGATTTGATGAATTCTTCTTTCTCATTGTTAATTAATCTCTTTAAATAATGAAGATATACTCTTAAGTTTTTTTTCGAAGAAGTTAAATCTGTATCTTTCATTAAATCGTCACATATTTGTTCCCTTGTTGAAGTACGGTGGAAAATAAGATAACAAAAAAGTTGTTTTGCCATCCTCTGATTCCATCCTTCAAGAATGTATTCATTATCATTTCTTACACTAAAAGTATTCATAAGTTGCACATGTAAAACTTGTGAATTTATTTCATACTTTTCCTTTTGCATAAGTTCCCCTAAATTTTTTTTAAATTCATTTAAATATGATTCTACATATGTATCATATGTTACTTGTGTTACTTCAATTGATAATAAAAAACGTTCAATCACTTGTAAAGTTTCAACAGGGTTTTCCAAAAATGGTGCATCTGCAGTATCGGAGATTGTTACATAGTGACTATTTTGAAATGTAAAGGTGGATAGACCTGTTACTTTCTTTGGTAGTATTGGATCATAAGCACCGTCAATTACTAGAATTGGAATAGTAATTGTAGACAATTCTCCTAAATTATGTGGATTTGAAATCATAGTTTTGAAAAATTGCATATATAAGGAAGAACTTGAAATTTTCAAATAACTCGAAAACAACAAGTCTTTTTCATAAACAAGAGAAGAATTATAGAGTATTTTTGGAACTAATTCTTCGGCTAATGCTTGGAATCCACATAAATTTACTAGGTGTTTTCTATAAGATAATGTTGCACTAGCCGCCTCAGGTGGAAAATAAATTAAGGTTGATATTATCGTTAACGTTTTAAAAAAGTTAGGATATTGATAACAGAACTGAATTGCAATATTCCCCCCAAGACCATGTCCTATAAAATGGCAACTTGAGATATCAAATTGATTTAATAATGTTATTAAGTCATTATTAATTACTTCCCAATTTATTTCACTTTCTCCTGCTGTACTGTCCCCATGTCCTCTTAAATCAAATGTTATTACATTAAAATTCTCTCTTAATTGAGGTACTATTTTATACCAATAACGGCTATCCATTCCTAAACCATGTATTAGGATTACATATTCCTCTGTATCTTTCGTTGACTTAAATAACTCATAATATATTTTTGCATTATCACATTTTAATGTTAAATGCATTGGACACTTTCCCTTCAGTTTTATATTGTGTAACTCTAGTGTAACGCAATTTTTGTTAAATTTTAATAGTAGTTACAAAATTCGATATATTTTATCAAAGAAAGGTAGGTTTTCTAAGGTGGGCATTTTTTACTTATTCCTTTTTATCCTTATCATTTTACAGATTAAGTTTGCAATTACGATTAAACTTGCTGTAAGAAAGTTAGAAAAGAATCAAATAACGCAAGAACTTGCTGAAAATTTTCTAAAAAAAATTAAATCAGTTTGGTGGGTTCCATATACGACAAAGTATTTTAACCTTATGCGAAAAGGATATACTCTCATTTATGTCAGCCAAGAAGTTTCAGAGGAAACTAAGAAAAAATTACGTTCTATGATGAAATTTCGTTTAGTTAAAGGTATATGACAAAAGATTCCTAATTTCAATGTATCCAATGCGGGAGTTTAAAATTAACATCATTTCAAATTAGTAAGAGGAAAATTAGTATTCATTTCATATAAATACTAGTCTTCCAATTTAAAAGTACGATTTATAATCAAAAATATATTTCTATAAACTTATAAATTGGGGTAAACGAATTTGATAATTGTAAAAAAAGATACTGATTTAGAAAAACAACTAAAACAACTTAACCGAAAAAATAACTTATATCAATTTTTAAATTTATCGACCTTGTTTGGAGGAATTATTTACTCTTTTATAGTTCAAAATCCAATTCCTTTTATTATTTGTTTAATTATTTCACTAACTTTCATTAGATATAATTGGCGTAAAATTACTAACAAACGTTCTGAAATATCATCAGGTGTACAAGGAGAACAAGCAACAACAAGACAATTAAACTATTTATCAGATGATTGGTATTTGTTTAATGACTTAGTTGTAACTTTTCAAGATAAAGAAAGCCAAATAGATCATGTAGTAGTAGGTCCACATGGTGTATTTATTATTGAAAGTAAAAATTGGAGTGGACATATATTACCAACGTCAAATAAAGAGCGTGTAAGACGGGATAAAATGATAGGTGGAAAATATATAAGTACTGAACATTATAATCCTATTAGTCAAGTTGGAACCCATGTTTTTAGATTATCTAATTTTTTAAAAGAAAAAGGGATAAACACTTGGATACAGGGGTGTGTTTATTTTAATCACTTTGAAGGAAAAGTTCATCTGCAAGATGATAGAATCCCAGTATTTTCACATCCAGAGTTATTTTTTAAATTTATTGATGAAAACCCTAATTCGCAAAATTTAAATAGAGAACAAATTATTCACATTGTAGATATTTTAAAGAAATGTATTACATGCAAAGAATAGTTTGTTAGAAATTCAAAAATTCGTTAAATTCAGAAAGTATATAAATATTAAATAAAGTGAACCTTATGTAATCTATTGGGTACAAATCTTTATCCAACATAAAACAAAGTAAGTACTAAACTTGTGAAAAAATATTTAGCAATACGAGGTGAAGAGAGATGAAAAAAATAATTCCTACCACATTATTGATTGGTCTATTATTGACTGGTTGCAGCGAAAACAGAGTTAACACTGAAGAAAACAAAATAAAAAAATATGTGCCAATAGAAAGTCACGTTAAATTAGGAAAAGAATTTGAAGTAACAGTAAATGACATTCGGACAAGCGAAGTTAAAGAAAAATTCAAGTTAAAAGTGGACAATTTTAAAATTCAAAGTAATATGTCAAGTAATGAAAATACTAATAAAGAAAAAGATTTTATTGAATTAGATATTTCTGTTGAAAATATAGGAGATACTGATTTAACCTCTTTTAATGTTAGCCCATCATCATTCTCATTCTTTAACGAAAATGGTGTTGAAATAGATTCTTTTCCGTTAATTGGGGATGACATTGAAAAAGATACTTTTAAACCATCTACGATACGACCTAATGGAAAAAATAAAGGTACACTATACATAACAATTCCTAAAGGTGAAAGAGTTTCTGAAATGATTTTTTACGACAACATAGCGTCTAAAGATCGCGCAGATACATTTATTTTTAAAATTAATAATTAAAGACTCAAATAAAAATCTTTATCCAATTAGTTGATTAAAATCATATGAAATCAAAAAACAGCATTTCATTAGATATGCTGTTTTTTAATTAAAATAACTGAAAATAATATGCCCTATTCGTTATTAACTATTATTCAACACGACTAATCAAACTTAATGAAGCCCTATAATTTAAAATAAAGTCTCTTAATTCCATTTTCTTCAATAAAGATTTTGTTAGACCTTTCTTGCCTAATTTTTCTCTCCTTAACTTCCCTTCTTATGATATTCAAAGGGATAAACCAACTTACTGAGGCGCAACTATAAATCATTGCAGTAACTTCCGCGTAAGTCAAATCCTTAGTTATCATATAGATGAGGAAACCTGCGAACAAACCTGTAAAGTTAAAAGCAATAAGTGCAATACCATTCCAAAATGTCTCATTCTTGATTTGAAAATGCTCTATAACATTATCAAATAGATTCAAATAGAAACGGTGAAACAAAACACCACTAACAATAAATACACCTGCAAATAAACCAAAATAGTCAGTGGGACTAAATTTTAAGATAAAATAATTGATTGGGTAGAACAAAACTGAATAAATAATACAGAGTATGATTGCCCAAATAAACAGTGTAACAACAATCCGGATATTTGAATTAATCTCCTTCATGGTATTCCCTCGCTTCGGTGACAGTATAAATTATTAGATTCCAGCAGAATGACCCCATGAAGAAAAAGAAAGGCATGAAGAATATAGTAAACACGTTATATCCTTGAAAGAATAATATCAGTCCAGATATTGTTGAAATAAATAATACTAAAGTAAGCATAACCCATGAAAAAACCGTTGGCATTTTTTTATTATAATCATTCTCATAGACAACGTATTGATACGTAGGAATATACATACGCTTATATATAAATCCCCCTGCCTGCATAGTTAAATATGTAACAATGATAAAAGACATTAAACTGTGATCCCAGAATTGTAAGGTCAAAGGAATAAACAATAAGATTAAAAACACTCTACATAAGGCATTAAATAAGTGAGTATTCGCTCTTTTCTTCTTGTTAGGTATTAGCAAATCTATATTAAATCCCTCCACTCTATTAAAATCTATGGATATTCTATTATTATACGTCGTTCAAGAATAACAGTCAGGGCCAAATCAACGTCAAATAAATTACCTATTCAACATATTTTGACAATGAAAAAAAGGAGCGGGATCTATTGCTCCTTCTTCTTCAATACCATTGCAGGAAGATTGGGTACTATCTTTGCTATATGAAAACTAATTAACCATATAAAGCCAGCAATAACTGTGTACCATGTATAATTTAACGTATCTACTAGTCCGTACCGCAGTACAAACCAATTTCCTAGTAACACTATGGAACAGTTAATCAAAAAAACGGAGAGTAGAAAAAGATTTCGGACGAATATTGCAAGGAAATCCTTATCCTTGATTGTTTCATGTAATCCGAAATATATCTCACTAAAACAAACCGTACCAATTATAGAAAAGATCAAGGCAGTCATGTATGTGTATTCGTCAACTTGGAACGATATAGGAACCGTTGAGAATAAAAAAATAATTGTTACTACAAAGAAAAATAAATATGTGAATGATTTATGTATTTCATGTTTATACATCATGCTCAACTCCTTTTAATGGTAGTATTTACAAAAATGAAAAAGAGCAAACACTATGTTTACCCTTCAATATGCAGCACTGTTGAGCCGTTAATTTATAAATCTCTTACCTTCCCTTCATTGACAAAATAACAATGTATACTCGCCAATGCATCACGCACATGCTCATTTGTTCTTAAATCACCATAAATATTATGTATAGCCGGTTTTATTTCTTTCTTACTGGCTCTCCCATTACCTGTGACAGCCTTCTTAATGGAAGCCGGAGCATATGTCTTTATTGCTATCCCTTTATTTGCTGCAATGAGAAAGATTATTCCTATAACCCAATTTACTTCCTTACTTCCACCAGTATAGTTATTTTCACATAAAATCAGTTGTACATAGTGATCGTCAATTATTTTTTCAAGTTCCATATATACAAAATGAATCCTTTTGTGAATGGGTGTATCAGCATTGGTTTTTATTGTATGAAGAATGACAATTTTTTGTTTGAGGGTAGTTATAGCAACGCCAGTAGAAGTTAATGAGGCATCTATTCCCATAATCGTTGGTTCATTTGTCAATTGCATATGCACACCTCCCTACATTTGCACCAACATTTAACAATCAAATATTATGCTGGTACAGGCTTTGTCATTGGTGAGCACTCTATCTCTTTATCCTTCAATAAATTTTATCTAATTAATTTTCTTTTTGTTTTTTCAATGAATTATAGATAAATCCGAGTTCTTTGAAATTGCAAAAGTACCTTTCATGAATTTCATTTTGATACATAAAAATAATTTCAACTCGAAAATTCTCAACACTGGGATTTAATTTAACACTCATAATTAGTTCTTCGTCCAATCCGTCTAGGATTATATCATTCAATACGCTAATAAAAAAATCAGTTTGAATCGCCTTAAAATCTCTCTTAGTCAAAGTAAAACAATTCTTTTCACCTTCACGATCGATTATTTCCACGTAAACAAATTTATTTAAGTTATGAAATAAGACACTTGCTGCATCATTAAATAATTCATTTATTCTAATTAACTCATGAACGCTAAATTCATATTTGCCCATTTATCTCCACTCCCTTCTTCTTGATCCCCTATTTCAAGGGAATGCTCTATTTGTAACTTCTTTTTTAGAAAGGAAAAACCTTTATTATTAATGAAACCCATATAGATATTGTTGTAGATTTTTGTAAATAAAAAAATAGCAAGGATAGTATCCTTGCCGTTGCTAATCATTCATCGCTATCCTTCTCATGGAGCGGATCTTCTAATTCCTCACATAACATGATTATTTTAAAGAGTTCGTCATTGTCTAAAATATATTCAGACAGTATAGGTACAATCACCTTCATTAGACTTATGAAGGATGAATAGAAGTTTTGAAAACAAAGGATATTGTATTCACCTACATGTGCTGTATTTTTATCTACGAAACACTTTTGACTTTTCGTAATGTATAAAAAGTAAATAAACTTGCTTTCCGAATGATTTACCCATTCGAAGCGGAGATGCTTTGCAATAACAATAGTATAATCATTGTAAATCGCCTTAACGTAATCCAATTTCTTTTGTCTTTCCTTGCTAACCATATGAGTGTACACACCTTTCTAGTGAAAATATTTTACACATATTACTTTATACACACATATGTTCTATCCTTCCTATTAAAATTCTAAAATAAAATTATTTAATAAAAATCATATCGATATGGATTGTAGTAATTGAAAATTATAGTACAGAAGTACTTAATAATATTTTTAAAATGGTTTTATTGGCTTAGAATATCTTGAGTAAATAGTATTTCGCATTTTCACCAAAACTCGCCACAATTATGTTGTAACATATTAATCTGGTCTTTTTGTTCTTATGATATAACAATATTAAGCCTTGAACTGGATTGAGGAATGTTAAATAGCATGATTTGATTGAATACTAGAAAGGATGTGATTTTTTGGATGAATTAAATGCAGTTTTGAACAAAATAAAGGAGTTATTCATCACAGTAAGATACAAGTACATCAAACAGAACAACGACGGCAATGGTTATCAAACTTTTAATGCATATGAAACCAAAAGCCATAAACCTCTGCACGATGGATTTTTAAAATCACACTTAATGAGAGAAAATACATACGGAATCTTTTGCAGAAAAACACTCACTAAATTTGTGACATTTGATGTAGATGTTCCTGATAAAACAGAGGCAAAGAGGGTGGTTTTGGCTCTCTATGAATCTTTAAATGACTTGGGTATCTCTACCGATAAAATCTTCACAAGTTGGAGCGGTACTAAGGGATATCATGTCGATATTTACTTTTCAAAGGAAATTCCATACAAGTCTATGGAAAAACTATATAATGCTGCGGTCGAATCAACGCTAAATCTTCTTAATGAAAATATAAACGGAAAAATAGAAAAAAGACCTTCACCTACTCAAGGCTTAAAACTCCCTCTGAGTATAAATTTTAAAAATAAAAATCAACACGATAATATTTGCTGGTATGTTGACGTTCAAAATGGCTTTAAACCTATCCGTTCCTTAGATTTTATTTTAACAATACAACCTATAGATGCTGAGGTTTTAAAGGACTTAATTAATGATTTACCAGATGAAACGGACTTATCCCGGATTCTTAAACCCGTGAAAAAAGAAATTAGTCCAGACCTAACTAATCTAGACTTATCCGAAGAATCTCCGAATTCATTAGCGTCATTATACAATAATGGCATAAGGACACAGAATTCCAGAAATGCTTCTCTTTGTAAACTAGCCATCTATTTTAATACCATAAAGATTTCAAAACAAGAATGTGAGCAAAGACTTAATGAATGGATGGAAAAACAAGATCCTAAATATTATAAAACCCCACTGAAAACTTGCTATCAAGAAATTACACGAATTGTTAATCATGTTTATAAAAAAAATCTAGTGCTGAATGAAGGGAAAAATGAAATTGTAGTGTCTAGAAGTGAAATGTTAACTATTTATCAATATCCCAAAAAGTTACACCTTACAATTAACGCATTACTAATTCATTCCAAACGCTTCAGAGATAAGAATAGACAATTCTATATGACATATGAACAAATAGCGACTGCTGCACGATGCTCTAAGAACAAAGCAATTGATCATATTAAAGAACTTGAACAGTTAGGTTTAATAAAAGTAACAAGGAATCCCATCTCTGGATTGCCAGAAAATCGGCCGAATACCTATGAATTAAATCTTAATTGGCTCGAAGCGGAACCAGAAATTACAGTTACAGTGTGTGTTGATAAGGTGGATTCCTATCGTGATATTAGAACAACTCTAATAATGAAAACATTTCCTAACAACGAATGGTGGAATATTAATGAGATACTTTATAAAGCAAAAGAGCAACAAGCAATCAAAATACACTAAATTAAGTACTTCTATAAAGTTATTTTCAGTTAGTTTTGATTATATCTCTTTGTCCATATTATTTAAGGACCCTTTGGTATTATCCAAATGAGGTCCTTTTTCATATTTTCATTCTGCATCATTTCATTATCTACTATTATACGCTTCAATTATGTAAGGTTTAATCTGCTCAAAATCTTTTACCCATTCTAAACGAATATAGGCCTCATGAGGATATTTCATAGAATCAGAACTACTTCTGTTATATTCTTTATTTAGAATTTTGTCGATTTCAGATTGAATTTTTAATCCTTTCTTGTCTTCTCTATTTCCAATATGAAGAATTAAACACCTTTGCCTTGCAGTTGTTAAAGTCGCAAACTTCGGTAACCCTTTTCGCCTGTAACCAATTCCGTCTGCTGTTCCGGCATCTTCTACTTCAAATTTCGTATTTGTCCATATAAAATTATCAATTTCCCGTGCCAGTTTTCTTGCTTTATCTTTTTCAAATCGCAAAAAGAAATATTCCTTAGATTTTTGTCTATCACCAATGCAATTAATAACACAAAATTCCTCAAATTGTTTTATTAGAAAACTTGTAAGGATATCTCCCTTGTTTTCAAAGTCTTTTTGTTTAGCACTTAAGAAATTCCGAATATCTATCCATGTGATAATTATTGGTTCGTCTAGTATTTTTTGACCATTCGCAAATAACCTTCTATGACCGTCTAACTGCTCCATAGTTAGGTATGAGTTATAACCAATTTTATTTTCTAATAATAGAGAGATCTCATTTGATAAAATTGCACCATCAGGAATATTAGAATCCTTATATGTACCTTTCCTAATTTCTTTATTTTCCGCAATCCCAATTACCCCCGCATAAGGAGTAATAATATTTAAAGGTGAAGTCAACTGTTGCCTGAACTCAAAGTTTTCACTTTCTTTTGTCCTAATGCCAATAAATCTAATAAATTCATTTGTCAAAACTGGAGAGGAGTGCTGTAAGACATTTAAAAATGCCTTAGTAACATTATTTTCAATTTGCAATTGATTTGTCTCTTCGTCCTTATTTCTTGTCTGCCCTCGGTAATAATGAAAAATATTATTGTAAATTGACATAACCGATTACTCCTTTAATTTAACAGGTACTTCAATAATGGCTATCTTAAACTCTCCACCAGTAGACTCCATAACTTTTGAGTAGTGAAGCCAATTCAATTTATAGGCACCTAACAGATTTAAGGAAGATTCCCTTCCCTTCATAGTGCCTTGTCCTGTATTTTGTCCCCAATTTAACTCACCTTCTAAGATCTTTCCATTATGAATTCGATACTCAATATCATTAGGAACCTTATCACGAAGCACAGGCTGCTTCCACAGTGCAGATTCATTCGAAAGGATTACCGCAAATCCGTTTGTGTTATCTAGTGTGTTACAAACCGTTTCAATTCTCATAATGTCTTTAATAAAATCATACCTTGCTAAATCAGGTGCTCCATGATTTTTCAAATTAAATACTTCATCAATTAATTGTAAACTAATTTTTTTGGTAATGTATTTCAACTCTATTGCTGTTCGGCTGCCATTTGGGTGTGTAACCCATATATCAAGATACATATTACCATCGGAAATTGCTGGGTTGTATTCTAGTCTTAATTTACTATTGGGGTTTTGATTATGTATTTCCCAAGCCAAAGCATGTTGAAAGTCTGCTTCTGAATGGAAAACAGGCCTTTCTTTTGCCATATTAGACAATATTGAAAAAAACTGATCCATATTCCGGTCTCCATATATAAGATTGAGTTATTTCTAAAATTACAATTACTAAGTTCCTATATTTTTAAGACATTATTCACCTTCTGGTAACGTAACATCTCTTCCCTCCATAATGGGAAACTGCCTTAAAAATTTTCGCATTCTAGGAGATTCAATAAATCTTTTTTCAAATTCTTCTTGAGCAATCTGTTTTAATAGTTTCCTACTCTCTGATTTTCTTGCACCATTACATTTTTGGGAAATACATTTTGGATGGTTTTCTACATCAATTTCAGCATCTCCGATAAAAATTTCAGAAGTAAGGATAAAATCGTAAATTGCTTTTTCTTTTCTACTTAGTTCGCCATCATTATCATTAAAATAAACAGAAGGCTTAATCCTTCTCCAAGCGTTACCGTTTTTATCAAACAATGGAATATCTGTCTCATATTGAACAAAGAAGTACCTATCTCTATCGCCTTTTCTTCTAAAAGCCATAAACCTTTTACCATTTAATAAGCGAATTGGAAATTTTAAAACAAATGGTCCATAATAATTCCCATTATGAAATGCATTTAAGCCTACCCAAACACCCTTAGAAGTCCATTGACCAAACATTGGATGTTCAAGAGACCATTCACTTCTTAAAATAAGTTTCCTATTAACTAGGATATCTTCTAATTCATCTTGGTGGCATGCATGATAAAAATACGAACCTGCAAATCTATTTGTCAATTCTTCTGTCCATGTAAAATATCCTCTGAAATCATCCGAATGAAATGGTCTTTTATAATCTGGCATTCCCATATTTTCTCCTCCAAGAATATACAGTAATATAAAGAAGAGCCCTGTAAAACTAAACATGGGCTCTTTATTCTTTGCTGAGATATTCGTCAAATGTTAGGTTATTCTATTAAAGAACATTAAGCGTCCATCGGCCAGCCCTTATACTGTTCTTCAGCCTGTTCCATAAATTTGTTCGTTAAAAATTGAAGTTGTTGCCCGGTTACTTTCTCTTTCATTAATACCATTTTGACCGCAAGTTTCACTTTAGCATAAACATCTTGTCGGTGTGGGCTAGTCCAATCAACATCGAGTTTCTTTTTTAACTCATTTACAACTTTGTGTATCAAGTTGGCTATGAACTCATTTGAAAAAGCGCCTTCTTCCATAGAAGTTATTGCTTTGTAAAATTCAATCTCTTCTTCAGACAAGCCTAAGTCCTGTCGTTTGCGCATTTCCTCTTCCATTTCTTTGCGCATTTTAATCATCATTCGAACGACATCTGCTGCTTGAATAACACGATTATGGTATTCAGTTAATGTTTTTTCTAGTAACTCTTGCATTGTTTTTGTTTGTGGACTTCCTTGTTTAAAGGTTACTTTAATTTTATCCTCAAGAAGTTTTTTAAGTAATTTTAATCGTAGATCCTCATGTTCTTTCTTTGTTAAATCGGCTAAAAATTGCTCGTCAAGAATACTAATATCCTGCCGTTCTATTCCTGCCACTTTAAAAATATCTACTGTTTCTTTTGCTAATAAATTTTGATCTAATAACGCTGACAATTGCTCTTCTAATGTCTTATTTCCACCTGCAGTTCCGCCGGGCGGTCGTAAATGTTTGCGTAATTGAGCCTTTAACATTAAATATAGAGTTACCTCATCAGCAATAACCATTACTTCTGGCTGATTTTTAACAAGTTGATAGGATTTCTCTAATTTCGTTGCATATTGTATATAATCCTCTGTATCGCTGCTTAATAGCACATTTACTAAATCTGCGATAAAATCTTCTCTATCTATTTGGGGTTTATGTCTCCAACCGTCTATCTCTATATTTGAAGGGATATAGTTTCTAACAGACTCTAAATTTTCATTAAAAATCCTAATTGCCTCAGCAACATCATATGCAGGATTACCTGTTCCTCCGCCCTTAGTATATTTTTGTGTTGCCTCTTTTAGAGAAGTAGCAATCCCTATATAATCGACAACCATTCCACCTTCTTTACCGGGGAAAACTCGGTTAACCCTAGCAATTGCTTGCATTAGATTATGCCCCTTCATAGGTTTATCAACATACAGGTATGAGAGCGGTTGTGCGTCCATACCTGTTAGCCACATATCCACTACAATTACAAATTTAAGTGGGTCTTCAGGGTTCCTTAATTTAGCCTTAACATCTTCTTGTTCTTTCTTAGACTTAATATGTGAATACTGGCTTCCTTCTTGTATTTCTCTCCACTCGCGCGGATCTTTTGAAACATCCCCAGTCATAATGACTTCCATTTTAGGACAGCCTTCTACCTCTTTCAGACAACCATATAAATCGGCAGCAATTTGGCGGCTCATACAAACGATCATTGCTTTTTGAAAAGGATTGGCCATTGAATTAAAATGTGATACGATATCGTTTGCAAGGCGTTTGAGCCGTTTTGGAGTTCCCACAACTTTTTCTAAAGCGGCCCATTTTCTTTTATAACCTTCTGTTTCGTCACCTTCACCATTATCTACAAAAATATCCTCAAATTGTTCATCAATATCTTCTGCTGTTAGATCAAGCGGTATAAGTCGGCTTTCATAATAGATTGGTAATGTTGCTTTATCAGCAACAGCCTGGGCCATGTCATAACGATGTATGGTGTGTCCAAATATCTCTTCTGTATTGTTTCCTACAAAATCTACTGGTGTTCCAGTAAAGCCAATATGGGAGGCGTTTGGAAGTGCAAAACGCAATTGAGCAGCATAACCACCTTCAAATCCTGACTGCGTACGATGTGCCTCATCAGCAATTACAACAATGTTCCTCCGTTCTGAAAGTACAGGGTGTTTTGTTTCTTCACCTTTTAAGCGAAATTTTTCAATTGTAGAAAATACAACCGGGGTTGCTTCTCCTCTAAGAATCGTTCTTAATTTTTCTGTGCTGCTTGCTCGTTCAACCTTTCCAATTAATGACTCACCCTCAACAAAAGTATCATACAATTGTTCGTCTAAATCATTTCGGTCTACTTGTATTACAATGGATGGATTATTTAGTTCAGGGTGCCTACTTAAAATACCTGCAAAGAAGAGCATACTCAATGATTTCCCTGAACCAGTCGTATGATACATAACCCCAATTTTACGATCTCCATCTGGCCTTGTTGCACGAACAGTTTCCTTAACTGCAAAATTAACCCCGAAAAATTGGTGGTATTTTGCCCCTATTTTCTTCGTTTTGTCCCCCGCCTTAAGGAAGACTATAAAGTTACGAATATAGTTTAACAGACGGTCTTTAGGAAACAGCCCCTCAATTAATGTACGCATTGTATTAGCCCGATTGTTATCTACATTACGACCATCAATCGATTTCCATGAAGCAAAAAAGTCATAATCAGCAAACGGCATTCCATGCTTTGTTTCCACATTATCAGATATAACAGTAAACGTATTATAATTAAAAAGTTGTGAAATATCATAGGTGTAATTTTGAATTTGTGTATAAGCATCTTTTACTGTTGCTTGTTCACTATTAGGATTTTTTAATTCAAATACAATTAGAGGAAGACCATTAATATAAATAACTATGTCTGGTCTACGGGACATTCTTCCATCAATAGAAAGTTGGTTTACTACTAGAAAATCATTGTTCTCAGGGTTTAACCAATCAATTGGGAAAATGTGTGGAGTAAATGTCTCTCCATTCCATTCATAATTAAACTCTATTCCCTTTACTAACATTTGATGAAATTCTTGATTTCGTTGTATTAAACTTACACCATCTGGCGAGGTAAGAATGCCTGTCAATCGTCGGATTTCTTGTTCTGGTATTGTAGAATAAGCCTTCCTCAAGAAGGCTTCAAACCTATTAAATAGAATAACTTCCTGCAGTTGCTCACGTTCACCACGCTGGAACAATTCTTGTGCATGAAGATATTCATAACCAATTCTTTTTAATCTTTCTATCGTTGTTTCTTCAAATGCTGATTCACCTAGAGGTCTGGACATGATGTAACACCTCCAATTTAATTTAAATCTTACTTACATTTGTATTTCCACTTTACTAATACGTTTAACTATTACTTGTATAATTTTTATATATCGCCATAGCCATCTCTTCAAGTGTTTTATTCATTTCTAAATTTATATTAATTTGGTCATTCATATCCTTAATAATAGAAACTATCTTTTTTTGCTCTGCTAATGGAGGAATTACAATAGGAAATTCTTTTATCATTTTAGTTGTGATACTACCTCTAGAACTGTTTCCATCAGAATATTGTCTAAGTTCATCATATCTGTTCTGTAAATTATAAAATAAAAAATATGGATCAATAACTTCCTGATTTACTCTAATTGCAACGAGCGACTGATTAATATAAGTGTCTATTTTCAAGAAAGATGATTGACCCCTTGTATGTCCCTGACCTGCTGATGCAATAACAATATCATTGATTTTTGCAAGTCTAGTGGAAGACTCTTTTACACCCAATTCAGTTATTGTTTTCTCAGTGTTTGTGATAAACCGGTTTCTTGTTTCTCCTGAAGAAAGCCAACAAAAGGGACCATCCCAATAATCAGGATTTCTTGTATTTGGAGTACCTCCACTAAATATTGTCTCAGAAACATCTCCTATTGTAGTTTCTATCCATTGATCACTCATATCAAGTCCTCCAATTTTTTCTTTATCTTATTTTGAAGGAGATTCGACTCTTCAAATAATTCCAATACACGTTGGCTCAATTCTCCCATTCTATCTTCAAATGGGATATTGTCTTCTTCAAATTCTTCAGTTCCAACATATATACCCGGTGACAATTTGTAATCAACGTTCTGAACTTGTTCAATAGTTGCTAATTTACAAAAACCCGGAATATCTTCGTAGTTCCTTTCGCCTTCATTTTTATAGTTATGGTATACTGAAGTAATTTTATCTATATCCTCATTGGTTAATGCTCTTTGTTTACGACTAACCATTGAACCTAATTTTCGTGCGTCAATAAACAGAATCTCATTTTTTCTTTTACGAAATTTATCTTTTCCATCTCGATTTTTACTAAGGAAATATAAACAGCAAGGAATACCTGTAGTAAAGAATAGTTTTTCCGGGAGTTGGACAATACAATCAAGATATCCTTGATCTACTAGTCTTTGTCGAACTTCTTTTTCTTCGTTTACTGTAGTATTCATAGCACTATTTGGCATTACAAATCCGGCAGTACCTTTATCATTTAAATGATAAAGGAAATGTTGAATCCACATATAATTCGCATTACTATTTGTAACAGGACCAATTAGACGTGGATCGTTCTTAGAAATACGTTCTGCTCCCCAATCTTTCTGATTAAATGGTGGATTAGCGATTACAAAATCTGCTTTTAAATCTTGAAACTGGTCATTTAATAACGAATCTCCTAAGCGAATTTCTGCATTTATACCATGAAGTAGTACGTTCATTTTTCCTAATCGGACAGTTGTTGTTACATTTTCTTGCCCATAAAACGATAATGATTTCTTACGTGGTGAATATTCCTCACTTTGAATGAACATTCCACCACTACCACATGCAGGATCAAATACTTTACCGCTAATAGGTTCAAGCATTGCAACCAACAGATTTACAATACTCGACGGCGTGAAGAATTCTCCTCCTCTATTCCCCTCTGATGAAGCAAATGAGCCAATAAAATATTCATAAGTTCGCCCCAATACATCAACACTCTCATTGGTCCTAGCACTAAATACATCACGGGAGAATACTTCAATTAGTCCTGCTATATTTTCAGCAGGAAGATTTGAACCTTGAAAAATTCTAGGTAGCATTCCTTCCAGTTCTGGGTTCTCCTCTTCAATGCGTTTCATTGCATTGTCTAGTATTTCTTTTATATTAGGTTGTTTTGCATTTGACATTATATAAGACCATTGAGCCTCTTCTGGCACTACAAACACATTCTCAGCCTTATACTGGTCATGGTCATCAATTATTACCATTTGTGTTTCTGTATCCTCTGTAAACCAATCGCTCTTTGGATCTTTAACCATTTGTTCTAGTTGCATACGACGTTGCTCATATTTATTTGATAAGTACCTTAGAAAAATCAAAGGTAACACATAATGTTTATAATCAGCAGGTGCCACACTACCCCGCATTTTATTCGCTGCTTCAAATAAGTCTTTCTGAAAATCTATGTCTGCTTTAACAGTCAATTTTGAAACCTCCGACCTAATCTTCTTTATATTTCCATGTACCTACTATTTTATCATAACTTTAATTTAATTCTCTGCAAAATAGAAATACCAAAATTTCTTATTACATTGATAACAAACAAAAAGAACAGATTAACTTTTCTGTCCTATTTGAGGTTTAAATATATATTATTTTACAGTTCTTCATACCCATGTTTTTCAAATAAAAGGTTGAGTTTTCTGATTAGATACTCTTTTGCAATTTCTGTTATTTGTATATGTGATTTTTGATGGTGTCTTTTCTTTATGTTTTCAAGTCGTAAATTTGGTTGATTAACTGTAGCGGGATAGACCTTATGGTTTAATTCCCTATATAACTCATTCAATGAAATACCATGCATAATACTATCATTTAGGAACTTCCCGTTTGAATATTCAATATAATACGGAAATCTATTATTCCATTTTAGATATCTACTATCAGAATCATCAATTTTGTTGCTTTCGGTAAAACCTTTGGCTTCTGCATAGCCAATAATAATCGGGACTTCATTTTCATCTTTATCTTTACTAACAACGGTTAAGAAAATAGTGTCACCAGCCTTGATACCAGTAGGCTTCTTTGGAAAAAATGTTCGATTAACATATTCATTAATTCTTCTTTTCCTTTTAAGATAAATTTCATCATTACGGATTCTCTCTTGACTAGTTCCCTCAAACTTAAGCCATATTCCTGTTTTCCTATTATTAACCGTAATATCGCTGATAGCATCTTCTAGGATATCAGTTTCTTTTCCTTTTGGTGGTGTTTGCTGCGAAACATCATTTAATACTGCTCCCCACTTAGCAATATTATACTCATTCATACCCTTCTTACCTTTAAGATTTTTAATACTTATATTCACATATTGTCTTTCTTTTAAAATCCTATCAAGTGAAATTTGCCAATCACCATTTGATTTCAGTTTACCAAGTAAGCCGTCAAAATAATCTTGACATTGCTTTGTAAAGTCACTTTCATTTTCCATATATAGACCAAACTCATGATTTTTATAGAACCCATTAAACGTAAAATTTGCTGAACCCATAATTACTGACTGATCATCGAAAATATATAATTTAGTATGTAAATCCTGTAATGCATAAAGTTTAGCACCTGCCCTAACAAGATGTTCTAATCCCTCAATACTGCTTGCTCCTCGTATAAATTCCTCCCTGTTGAATCGAGTAATTATGCAACACTTAATGTTGTCTAGACCCTCAATCCACTCTGCCAGACCAAAGGCAGTTTTAAGCCCTATGAAAGGTGAAATAATATTGATTTGATGTTCAGTTAAATCTAACAAACTATAAAACTTTTCCCCAAAATCTTTACTAATAAGATTGATTGACATGTGGCCACCCCCGAATAGTTTAACAAGAACTTGTTATTTTTATTATATTCAATCCACTGGAATTTTCCTAAAGGAATAAGAGGTGATATACATATTTAAAGGGGTTTAAACACTCATTAATCCATTTGAATATAGAAACGCACAAAAAAACCTTCTAGGGGCTTTTAAAGGCTATTTACAACGTGTTTAGGTGTTCTTAAAAGGCACAAGTATAACTTCCATACCTAAAGTTGATTTAAGAGGCTATTTACCCCAGATTTTTGAGCAAAAAAAGCCTCATTTTGATCACTCCCCCAATATAAATAATTTGTAAAACTCTATAGTTGAATTGGATCAAAAAATATATAATAGTATACAAATAACACGAACGTACTTTCGCAAAAATTAATTAGGAGGTTGCTAATGAATTTATTTGATCAAATTTTTAGTAGAACTAAAGTATCACCATTAAAAAGGAAAAACGATATTGAATTTGAGATTAAATACCAAAGTGAAAGTATATTAAATAAAGGTTTTGAAATAATTTCAAGACGCCAAAAAGGAGATCATAATTTAATTCTGTATAGGCACTTTTATGAAGAAACTCCCAAGGAGGACGAAACGATAATCTTTCTTGGAATTAGAGTAATAACTAATAAATGGATTCTCCACCCTGATCCAGTATTAAAAGCATTTTTCAACGATGACTTTACTGATATTTCTTTAGCCGATATTGAAATTGAAGAATATCTTTCTAACCACGGTTATGGAAGCATACTACTTAGTACCCTTATTGAGATTGCAAAAAAACGGAATATAGATAGTATCACTGGCTGGATATCCAGTGTTGATTTTGACCATTTAGAAAGATTAGTTCATTTTTATAAGAAGCACAATTTTGAAGTGATCTTGGATGAAAATAGTAAAGACAGCCTAAAAATAGGGGATTTAAAATGGAAAAATTCTAAATAAGGGAGGTCTATAAATGGGGGAAAAGTTAAGTAGTTTTTCATTTGAGTACCTTTTGGAAACCATCGTTAAAGATGAAATATCTATTTCAGTAAATAAATTAAACAAGAGTGAAAAATATCCAATTAAAAAATATCTAACTATCAAAGAAGTATCCTCGTTAACTGGTATTGGTTCTTCCGTAATTCGACAATTGACACTATCAAGAGCAATGCCACATCGAAAAGTTAAATCTCGGATAATACTAGATGAAAATGAAATTAAGGAAACAATTGAGAGTTATAAAAAGTTTGGCTGGACTGATCCAGATAAAAATTGGGATGTTAAATCAGTTCAATCTGAAATAGATAATCTTCATAAAAAGGAGGAACCTACTATGATTGATGAAATACTACGAAAGATAATTAGAGAAGAATTAGCCAGTTTTTCAAATGAAATAAAAAACTATGCAAAAAAAGACAAAGAAAGTTACTATGGGAGAACTGTCTTAACAATTAAAGAAGCAGCAAACCATTTTCGAACAAGCCCTTCTACGATTTATAGTTTAATTAAAGAAGAGGGAATGCCCCATTTTAAAATTTATAGTAGGCACTATATTGTTCTTGAAGAGGCTGAAGCATATCTATGGAGAGAGACTGCTAAATCATACGCAGATGATGGAAATATTTATTGGCAACGAATCTTACAAAGACTTGATTGGGAGGAAAGAGAAAGAAACGCTGCATACGAGAAGGCACTAAAAAGGCTAGAAGAAAGTACATATTAGATCTTGAAATGACACTCAATTATTATTTATCAATGTGAAAAGAGCATATCCTAAATTCAAGGGATGTGCTCTTTTATTTATATGAAACAACTTCAAATATAGGAGTTTAAAATTATCCTTAATGAAATATATTTCACGGATTTCATTTTATCTATATTTCAAGAAAAATATATTATTATGATTAATTATATTTAGTGGATATCTTATATAACCTAAACAACATCTAAAAATTCATCGATTGTCATTTGCTCTGAATTTTCAAATATATGACCTCCAGTTTCAATAAATCTATCTGAAAGCAGATATCTCCTTACACTTTTTACCTTTTTATCGTCAACAGAACCAAATGAGTAATTCTGTTCGTGTATTGTAATGCTTACACCCATTTGAACGATTTGCTCGATAACTTCTTTAGTATTATTATGAACCCAACGCTTCATCTTATTTTTAAATGGAGCAGGCAATTGACCCCAAACAGGGTTTATTTTTTCACAAATGCTTGTGCTATTAAATGAAAATGGTTGTGATCCAATATTCTTGCCAATTATACTCCTTAATGAATTTCTTACTTGTGTTTGTAAAATGTCTTCATTTTCTTTCTCTAATTGGCCATTGATATCAACAGGAACAATATATATTAAACTCTTATTCAATAAGGCTTTTTCATTTATTACTTTGTAACTATCCAGTTTTTCGCCCTCAAGTACTGAAAGATATAATCCATCAGTTTTAACTTCTATCCCAAATACATCATGCTGCATAACCTGTCCTAATTTATCCTTAATAATATTACTTATGGAATCCAATGTAGTGGTTAATTTTTTTTGATTTTGTTGACTAACACCGTACATGATTTTTGCATTTATTTTTGATTTACTTTCTAACCCCAAAAAATCTTTTAAACGTTCAGATGTGAGACTTAAGTAACCAGCAGCCTGCCTTGTCCCATGATGGGTCCAATCAACATCAAAATTCTGAACCTTACATTCAATCAATAAATATTCATTATTACTGTCTTTATATAAAACCACTTCTGGTGTTACTGCTTTTTTGGGTTCAAATAACTCTTTAAGAATTTTTATACTACTTGGCTCTAGTGAAATAGGCTTTTCAATTTGTTTTAATGTGTAACCCTTTCTGTTGAAATATGGATAAAAATTAGAACCTTTAGGGTAGGGAAGGCATAAATGAATCAATAAATTAAGTTGAAATAACGGATTCAAATCTAAATTCAATAATCTTCACCGCCTATTACTTGGTTTAATATACCCTCATAAGGATAATCTCCAATAAACACATCAATTTGTGGGTCTAAAAATCTCTGAATATTTGTTACAAGTCGATGTATTGTGTTCCCGCAAGTACCTTTTGGAAGAAATAAAATAAATTCTTCTGTGCTTAAATCTAAAACAACATTTTGCCATAAGTGAAGGTCTACTCCGTAAATGTGAACCCGTTCCTCATTTACCCTTTTAATTTCTCCATAAATTTTAAATGGCTCTCTTCCTTTGGGAAAGGTATATTCAATAAAGTTATTAAAAACGAAACTGCTTAACGGTTTATTAAACCTAATTGTAACAGGACTCGCTTTAAATGAATTGATTACCGATATATCTTTTCCTTTTATGTTCTCTACTTCTATCCAAGTTTTCTGTTCCAAACGCTCTGTCATATTTTGATAAATGCCAACAATTTGTTTTAACTGCATTCTATGGTCTGAAAAACTATCCGAACGATTTGTGAATTTACCATTTTGGTAAACATCATGACCACCTTTTCCAACATGGCTTGGAAACCGTAAACTTCCAACTGAGTGAAAAGAGGAAAAGTATTTCCTAACTCCATTAAGTTTATCAACAATACCACCTAATTCTTCTACTAATGATACTGAGGAAACTTTGTGTTCAATGATTTCATCTTGAATCTGAAAGTTTTTCTCAAACATGGCATTGAACTCAAATTTCATTTTAGTAAAACGTTCAGGGTGATGAATTGAAGTAATTTCTTCTAAAAAGTTGTCATACATCTTACCTGAAATCCACAACGAATCTAGTATTGAAGATTTTTTTACATACGTTGTCGCAAGATGATCCGAATACTTTGAGGATTCCGTTGTATATAAAGTACAGAATCGAGAGTTTATTTGCTCTATAAAACCGATTAATTTATCATTCTCATTCAATATAAACAGTTCTTCATCTATTTGTTGAAGGGAATGTTTTGTATCCCCAAATAAATTCTGAACATTCATGGGTTCAGTTAAAACATTTGAAGACTCAAATAGGCTCTGATCAAATGTTTCAAATACATATGATTTTAAGAGAGTATTTTTCATTTTATAATTATCAATTTGTTCTTTAGTACTCTGAGAATACTCTTCTAGATGATTGAAAATATCTTCCCTAGACTTCCATTTTCTATCCATTCCAACACCCCCACGTTAAAAGTTTCTATGTACGAAAAAACCCTCCTCATCCAACGATGAAGAGGGTTCTTTGGGAACGGTGCGCTCAGTTGCGCGGAGTGCTATGACTCAATGTTCCCAAACATTGAATGCGCTCAGTTACGCGGTGCGCTAAGGCACAACATACTATATTATATACTGATAGTGTACTACATATTCCATCTTTTTGCAATATTTTATTATTCAATTGTTGCAGCGGTTGTTTGCAAGGCACTTTGTTTCAATTGCTCTTTCAAATCTTCAATTTCTTCTAATAACTCAACATTCTTCTTTTGCTCTTCCGCTAATTTGCTTTCTATTTCTGTATATTTATGAAACATATTAGGCATAAAGTGCTCCATAATTGTTAAATCAATCTTATCAAGCACTTCAGGTCTTACCTTAGCCTTTTTCCCATTTTTTTCATGTTGAAATAACACCCTATTCTTATCTACTCCACGAATAGCCTCTAGACAAATTCCACTTCCATGATTCAATCCATCTGCCGAATCAACATCAATATGAAGAGGATCGGTATCACCATACTTACCAGTAGATATTGGTGCTACAAGAAGTTGTCCTTTATTATTATCATATAATACTACTGCAGGATGTAAGAAAGTTAATTCCTTATTAAAATGTCCAAATAATTCTACTTCTACTATATGGCCTCTGGATAAGTTTCTCCTAAAGAGATGAGGTAAATTTCTTGATTGGTCTTTGACATATCTCTCTAAACCAACTAACCAACGAATACCATAATATTGGTTTTTCTTCATAATTTCATTAAATAGTTCTGATAAAAGTTCATTACTATCTTTTATTAACTGTATATCTTCATGCATTTTAGGTATATTTTCATTTGGAATACCCTTAAAAGATTTCAATTTAGTCTTATATTTTTTTGTACGCAATCCAACCTCTCCCAAATCTTGTATATAATTTACTATCTTATCTTATCGTAATAATTGTGAATATAAAAGTAGAAATCTTGTTTTGGCGAAATCAAAGGACATCAAAAATAAAATAAAAGCAGGAAATAAATCCTGCTTTTCACTGTTGTATATATTTTGTAATTTGTGTCCTTAAGTATGGTACCTGTGAAGCGTGCAGTTATTCTTCTCAACAATTAATTTTAATGCTTCTTCCTGTAGTTCCATCTGGAACTTTTCCCTAATTCCTGCCTTACGGTATATTCTCCATAATGTTAAATCCTGTCCATTATCCTGCAACTCCTGTACTGCCCATTGTAACCTTCTAATTTGAAAATCTTTAATACTCTCAGTTTGTTCCTCCAAATATTCTTTTGTCTTTGGTAGTTTATCTAGGTGTTTTTCCAGTAATGGTCTAAATCCAATTCTACTACCTATTGAACTTATTGTAATACGTACAGGCTTCCCGACAGATAACATATCATTAACTGTAACTCTTACATTGTTGTAAATTTCCTTATCCCGTTGTTTCCAATCAACCCTATGATTATCATTAACTAATGTTTTTAATTTAGGAGAGTTCCGATTCAACCATTCTCTATCATTTCGGTACAGCCATGTAAACACTCTATTGTTAAATTGGCGTAATTCAGTTTTACTGCTGCGCGGAAACTGTTTTCTTAGATTAAGCCATTCTCTTCTGCATCCTTCTTTCTTCTCAACAGAAGAATCCAGATTAATGGAATTTATACTTTTGTCCTCTTCTTCACTTCTATTTTTCCAGTATGTTTTTAAACCTAATTTCTTAGCATATTTTTTGACTGTGGCTGGGTCTACCTCCAATTGCCTTGCTGTTTCCCTTAAACTTAATCTTTGTCTAGTAAGTTGTTTTAACTTGGATTCCCATACAGGACCAAATTGCTTAATTTTGGTTATATTGTATCTGTCTTTTTCATCTTGATCAGGACCTGTTCTAAGGTAAATAAAGCCGCAATCGCACCTAAATATCCCAATAGGACTTTTACTATCCGCACCATACTTTAATTCTATGTCGTTAATAACAGGGTTTAAATTATGACTAGCAACAGGATTCAAACAAGGCCAAGGTTTCTCTCCAAACGGTTTATATTCGATTTTTTTAATAAAAAAATCTGAAATGGAAACTCCGAGGAACTGTATAAATAATAGGTGTCTTAAGGGATGGGTAGTCCTATTGTTTCTACGAAGCATATCATTTAGCCAGTTGTTATTATTATTGATATCTGATTGCATTTTTTCCAGTAATCCATGGCCATAAAAATCCAAAAAAGACTCAAGCAACTCTTTTTTTCTTACCCTACCGTTTACATTTGCAAAACCAAGTTCTTTTAACCTGCTTAAATACTGCTCTTTAAACCAGTCCAACGACTTACTTTCCACCTTATTACTTAACAGAAATTTAATATCTTCTGTAATATTGATTAACTTTTCCATGGTTTTATCAGTGTAATTTGATTCCCAAGTAATTATTTTGCAAGTTTCAGTAGCAGCCAATCTATAATCATGTTTGTTATAACCCCTAACAGGGACTTGGCTATCATACAGCAGCGTCTTATGATCTGGGCAAACAAGAATTCCCGGTATTTGATGGATTCTATGCCAATACAATTCTCCAAGGTTATTCATCTCTTCCTCAATACATTGGGGGCAAAATTTAAAGAACTGATTCAACTTAATTGAACTTGCCATCAAACCAATCCTATTATAAATGCTGCCCCCATTATCCCCAATCATAGATTCTTTAACTTTAGCAGCATAGTCAGGAGGCAGGAAAGCAGCATAAAATGGATACAGTGTATGATTTGCAATTAGGTATTCGGGTGTATAATGATGCCCGACAGGAAGGTTTTCCATAATACGATAGATATGAGAAGGCAAGTCCATTATTGCTGTAATACTGTCCGTTCCATATACATCCTTTTGTGTTGCTTTGATACTGACGTTTCCACTACGTACGTGGTATCTCGCCAAAACACTGTATAAAAGTTCGTCTTTATACGGGACAGGAAAGAAGGTCATCATTTCCCATCACCCTGTCCGATAAAAATCGTTTTCATGACTTTTAATAAAGCCACCATTACTAAGAATTTCATACGCTGTCTTGTTCTCTTTTCGTCCCTCAATAACTAAATTCCTTATATCATTCACTACCAAAGATTCTTCCTTCTTTGACCTTTTCTTTCGTTTATATGCAGCAGATATTCCCTGAATTGCTCTCACAACCAATTCGTTTATATCCAAATTCCCCTCTTTTTCAGTAATCTCCTCGACAGCCTTTTGAACCTCGTTTGGTTCAAAATCCAATTCTATAAGTTTCAAAATTGCTTTTTCTTTTATAGATATAGTCATTTCTTGTTCTTTTTTCTTTTGCGTTCTTTTTATTGCCTCCATCTTCATTTGCAAATCAATAGATGCCCGTTCTCTATCCATAAATCCTAAAAAATCTACATCCACTGTACTGATATCCTCAAACTTTGCAATCTTACTAATGTTGCCCGACTTCAAAGCCTGAATCATTGGTTTAACAAGTTGTAAATGCTTATTAGCCACCTGACTAATGGTTTCTGGTATTATTTCTTCCCTACCTGTCATAATGGCCTCAATTTGACCCATGGCGTAAAGTTTTACCGCGATATCAATAATACCTTGGCTTTCCTCATACAAGGTATTTTTAAAATCATCTGTTAAAGGAATCTGCTTCTTTGTCCATTGATAACCCCAAAGCGCATTAATCAATAACTCCCAGTTTTGGTTGTTTTTCAATCTATCCCAAATCATATCTCCTTGACCACTTCCCCGCCTTGCCTGTCTAAATTCGCTTTGCAAAATAGACAATCCAGCGGGTGTTCCTACTAAAATAACTGGAACTCCAATTGTATTAACTAGTGTTACAAAAAAGTTCAACATTTTTTGATCCCCACCACTTTTGGCTTTGCTTAAATGCTGAATCTCGTCTATAACTAAAACACCCAGCCCTGTGTTTCTCGCTATTTGAGACATAATTACTAACATATCATTTATAGTTTTTCTGCCTAGCCCAAACTTTTTGTGATACTCTGTTCCTAGCAAATCGTCTACCTTACGGAAAAATTCCAATGCTAGTCCTCTCAAGGATGAATCAAATGGACAATCAAGTTTAAGCCATGCAAGTTGATACATACTGAAATTTTTTCCGTTATAGTCTTTGTGAACAATCACTTGAGGGTATAAGGATAAAATTCTATTTATAGCAGTTGTTTTTCCCATGCCACTTACACCGATTATTGTAAAACCTGCTGCAGTTGTTCTAAAAACACTATTATTGCTTAATTCACTTTGCAATCCTTTGATATTTCGATGTCCTTCCTGCAAGCCCTGTGCATACCCGGATTGAAAAGGATTTCTTGCTAAATATCCCTGACGTATTACCCTAGAGATTCTACTTTCCAAATCCAAATGTATCCATAACGGCTGAAAGCATTGGAATAATCTTTGAACCAAATGAATGCGATATTGTTTATCTAGCATTCTTTCTTTTGGGTTATATTCAGCATATATAGCCATTTTTTCAATGGTTTCCTCTGTAGAGAGTATAGAAGGAAGGGCTTCAATGAAAGGATTCCCACTATACTCCTTGATAACCTGTTCCCCGTATTCAGCAACAAAAGCATCACAACCATTTGGAATGATAACTCTATTCATCTTTCTTATTTAAAGCCTCCTTCTGCTTTCTCAACAACAAATCAAACCCTGAATCCCCCATAAATTCATCACTTTCAGATTGATTAAAAGGAACAATCTTAGAGTTTTCTATATTAACTTTATTTAATTCAAAGGCCTCTTCATCACGTTGTATCATTTTTTCAACAGCACGATTTGCCCGAATGCTCCCTATTCTGCCCCTTTTACTAATTACATCCGTTTGTTTTTGAGATGTTTCCATTTTAGCCTGTTTTACAATCTCTTCAATTTCAGTGTTTAAATCAACTTTTGACTGTATTGCTTTCTCCTTGTGCTGCTTTTCTTTCAGTTTTTCGTATTCTAGCAAGTAATTAATTTCTTCAACTACCTTGCCCTTATATCGTTGCTGATGTTCCAATAAAAAGCATTTATCAAAACTCAAACCATTTTCATCCCGTAAATATAAATAATCCATATTTCTTGGATCATAACTTATTTCAATTTTCCAAGTGCCCCGGTTCCGAGCCTTTTCAAACCATCTTTCCTTTAAAGACTGTTTTGAACCATAGAGTAATCCTTTATACGCAATCCCCTTTGCAGTTACGGTAGCCTTACCCGTTGGCATGAGATTGAGTTTTACAACATCCTCTGAAACATGACGTAACTTTCCAGATTTGTTGTTTATCCCCCATTCCCAGAGTTGTATTGGAATAGACTCTATTCCGTCCTCCACCATCATTTCTTCACGCTGGTAGTTTGTAAGATAATGCTGATTATTATGATATAAAACACATTTGATAATCACTTGAGTAAACTGGTAAATATCCAACTGTGCCTCCAAACGGTAATCACGATCCCCACGTTCTTTAACAGGCTTTACAGAGCCCGGTAGAAAAGCCTTCGTTCTTGTATTGGTCACTCGAAAGTGTTGTTCAATTATTCCCTTTAAGTCAGCCCTGTAAGAAGGTGTATTTAAAATTTTTATTCCGAAGTTATTAATTAGAGGCTCAACTTTACTTCCCTCTAATTCTCCTCGGTCAGCCAATATAGATTCTGGAAGATGTGCGACTGGCCACTCATGTTTTTCAATCTCAATTCCGAAGTCCCGACAAAAACTTACTTTATCAGAAGCAGCATTAGCCAAAGCCATCATTGCACCCGCCCAAGATGGACCCTCTAAACCAATATAAAGACCAACTATCATTCTGCTATAAACATCCATTACGGAATAGATTACAGGTCGTCCAATTATCCAATCACGATTAAATCTTGATAACAAGTACAAATCGCCTATTGTTGCGTCAATCTGATAAATTGCACCGGGGCCTAATGATTCTGTTGTCGACTCACCTATAATTGCTCTATGGTTTTGTTCATAATTTTTCCGACCTTTTCTTTGGCTAATTTCTTTTTTGATATCTCTTTCCTTTTCAAACCAATACCTAAATTGATTTAGTGATGGTAACTCTCCATAGGATTTTATTACGGGTATTTCTACTTTTCCTTTCACTTTACTATCCATACTAAAATACTCTTTTAACATTAGTTCGTAGGTAAGAGTAAGTGATTTTTCGGTAGAGGAGTAATAATGCTTGTTTATAGCAGACCTAAACATTTTTTTGATATTTTCATCAATATTTATTCCTTCACCTGTTACCTGTCCATGCTTTCGAGGCCGTCCTCTTTTTACCCCACTGGCCTTTTTTTCCTTACCTTTACCTCCGCATAGATAATAGTCAGGTAAAAGGGCATTTTTTGTCTTACCTCGTTGCCAATACTTCTTTAAATAGCGGATAACAGTACTTTCATGAATATTGTGGGCTTCACTCCTTTTTAGAATTAATTTTCTTCTTTCTACAGAGTGGTAGACAAATGGCTCCAACTTCACAATATCCTTTATGATTTCCCAAGTACTGTCACGTAAGGACAGATGTTTTTCAGGAATATCATTTTCATTTATCAACCGACTGAATGGGTCCTTTTCAACAAGAATTATGCTACCCTTGTTAAGCCCTTCTTCCACTTCTGAAATATTCCTTTCATAGGGCAAAGAGGTGGTATGAATATTAAAAAAATACCCATAATCATGTGCTTTATTAAGCCATAATACTCTTTCTACTACTTTCTTGTTTTCTGAATCAGTAAAGGAAATAAGATTATTAACTACAAGCATTTTCTTTTTACCTCCTCAAGTGTAACTCGTGTCTTTACTTCAATTATTGGATTGGATAGATTTATGTCAATTTGGTTAGTCATATCTATCCCAATCTGTTTGGAAGCAATTAAAAACTTAAACACAAACAATGCTGTTCCTGAATCGTAATTAAACTCCTTGTCAAAGTCAGCAGTAATCTTTCTAATTGAATGCTTGGCATCTACTAATCTTTCTATTAAAGAGTTGCCTAAATAAATCAGTTCATCCTGTGTAAAACCTCTTTCAGCATATGAATATAAGCAGGAATGCACCCATTCAATGTTTTTTGCAAGCACATTAGAAATTTCTTTTTGAGTAACAACTCCCCAGTCTATTCCTTTTTCCGTCCAATATCGGCGTTCAATCTCTAATCTTTCCAATGTCTTTTTCTTCTCAAGTTCCGAAGCCATTTTTATGCTTCTGGCTAAATGCAAATTAACTCCGTCTGCTCTGTTTATCGTTATTAGGAAATTAGTGCTTAGTGTATATGGATATCCACTATCTTTATCTGTAAATAGTTTGAAATTCAAATCTGATTTATGTTGAATAGTATCTTCAAGGTGCATCAAGGGATAATGTTCTCGAATGTCAACAACTGCATCTTCCCACTCCAGCATATAAAAGTAGCGAGTCTGCAAATCTGAAAATAAATGATGTACTCTACCACTCTTCCACCCTAGTATTCTTGATACTCTCCCCATAGAAGGAAAATCCTGAATAGTCAACCATGGCTTATATTCCTTACCTGCTCCCTGTCCCCGTCCTTCTTTAATAAACCGATTATATTTATTCTCATTCCAAGATTGATTACGTTTAGTCATTTTCCACTTCCTCTACTACAATAAGGTGAATTTTAGTAACTCGATTCTAACGGGCCGGTTAGACTCATTCAATATCCTAAGCAATCTTTTTTATGAATTTAGGAGAACATTATTCTCTAATTTGTTTAAACAGTTAATTGAATAATAAGTTTACAAACACCAAATAAATGTGTCTCATTTGTTGAAATATTGGTAGATGCAATTAGACAAATGGTAAATAAGCATAGAAAAACCCCGTGAATAATTCAGTAGAAAAATTCACGAGGCTTTGTTCAAACTTTATTTTATTTGACAACTTATAATATACTTCATAAACAATTTTTGGTTTCGATTTTGGTGGAATATATGATGAAGTAAAATTACACGAGGTTATTGCTTATACACTGGGTGATGGAAGAAAAGTTATAATCACTTTTAAAGGTCATGAAAACGAAACCCAAGTAATTGAAACTTTTGATGCTGAAACTACGAATCCAATTGAGTTACAACAACAAGGATGGCAGGCGATTCTAGATAATTTCAAAAAATATTCAGAGCAAACAACCATTTAAAAAAGCAATGAAGAGATACTCTAATTATCACTTTTATAAGTCACCAAAATAAATTAGTGGCGAGTATCTGTGGTTATGATAATTCAATAACCACGATACTACCATTTTTATTTTTATGATTATCGCTAAACCTTTTTACCATAAAAAAACGCTTAGTTTACTAAATTTATCTAAGCGTTTTGATTTAGTCCTTACTAGTGGCAAGAGTCTGTATACAGATTATAATGTCTGAAGTGTATTTTGGACTTGTTCTTCTGATGGTGAATAATGGTTAACATTAAATTTATTAGCAATTTCTGTGTTGATTCGCTAATAAGGGTAAGACACGCAATACAAAGAAACTCTTTCGGTCTACTGAATGCTACATATCCCAATCTGCATTTATCCTGTTGATCGAGAAGCCTTTTCTCCTTGTCATCTTCCAGCCACATTAATAGTTCCTTTTCATTTTTTGCGATAACTAGTGCTGCATCGGCCTGTAGACCTTTTGATTTATGGATTGTAAGAAAAGAATCGTGGTATTCCTCTAATTCTTTAGACAAATCCTCATTATCGGGAATCGTCCTATTTGAGAGTTCGTCTACTAATCTTTTTGTTCTATCTTTTATATTGAACTTAACTTCCTCGTCTGTTTCTTGCCTCTTGCGATTAAATGTAGACTCTACAAAGTCTGCAAAATCTTCCAAATCGAAGTTTATATTGTAATTAATCTCATAAAACAATAAAAGACATTTCTTCCTTAGTTCAATTTCTTCCAATTCTAACGTTTGAGGTAACTGATCCTTTTTTATATTATAAAAAGCCGACAAAAACTCAAAAACACATGTGAACAACGGCAAATTTTCTTTCGATTTGTGGCTGAAGTCTACTTTTCTATAATTTTTGTAAACTTTATTTTCATGCGCTAAAAAAAATCTTGTTTTAGGAACCACTTTACAATAACTTTTATTTACGCATAAATTGTTAAAATCAGATATAATCGTCTTTAATTTAGTTGATGGAATGAACATGACTGGATTCTTAGAGGTAATCTCTTTATTTGCCCATTCTTGTTGAATACTGGAATGAAAATGATTAATAAAATTCACAATTGTTTCGCTCGATCTGTAATTGCAATTTAACTTACTAATGGAATAAACTTTTTTATTTTGCAATGCATCTATTGGGTGCAAAGGAACTTTCTTAGCCCCTGTGGAGCCTTTCCTTTTTCGGGGCTTGTTCCTAAAATTCATTATGCGTTGTTCTGGGTCACCAACTAGTATGACTTCAGAATTCTTCCCCTTTCTTAAGGTATCAAAAATTTCAAACTGGGTATTTGTAGAGTCCTGAAACTCATCTACAAATAGATACCTTATTCTGTTGCAAAAACGCTTTTTTACTTCCTCATTCTCCAGTATTTTTTTCGAAAGAGTAACTATATAATCGTAGGTCAGAACTCCTTTCTCAGAAAGTCGATTAACTATCATATTTTTCTCGACAAATGGATTTTTTGAAGAGTTATTAACCTTAATTTCATAATCTGTAATAATCAGTTCATTTGGAACTAGTCTTAAAACCTTCCCATAGGGTTTTATTAGGAACTTAATAAGGAAACTATGTATTGTTCCTACAAAAATATTTGGTTGAATTGATACCTTTTTTTGTAACCTCTCTAAAATCTCATTTGTGGCAGAATTCGTATAGGTTATAACTGCCAAATACTTATCATTCGGTAATTCATTTGCCTTTTGAATTATTTGCTTTACTAACTCTGTGGTTTTACCTGATCCAGCAGCAGCAATTATCAACGAATTATTTAGTTTTCTCTTCATTTTCTTCCCCCATAATAAAGATTCCAACAATAAAGGACTAATTCAATGAAGGCTAGAAATCCTTGAAAGTTGGAAAAAGAGGAATAAACTTGAATTAACAAAAAAGAAGCCTATAGTTTGTTTTTTGTTAAAAATAATATTTAAATGGGGGTAAAATTATGCAAGAAAATGAACTTAAACATGGATCAATTTTCACACATGCTTTTAATTTTTCAATGATAGGCACTGCGGTAGTTGATCCAATCGGACGAATCTTAAAGGTAAACCCGTCTTTAAGTCACATATTAGGATTTACCGAAAATGAATTAATCTCCTTAACTTTACGGGACATTACGTTTTCGGAGGATTTTGTAAAACTTGATGATTATATATCTCAACTCTTATTGGGAAAGATATCTTCTCATCAAATAGAAACAAGGCTTTTACATAAGCATAATTATGGGATTTGGACTTTATTAAGCATCTCATTAGTTCAAAGTAATGAAGGAAATCCCTTGTACTTGATCATTCAAGTGCAGAATATAACAGAACTAAAGAAAGTAGAGGAAAGATACTTTAACTTTATTGAACGGTCATCAGAGGCCATGATTATTATAAGCAACAGGAAGATACAATACATAAACGAAACAGGGTTAAAATTTTTGAATATTTCAGAGAAGGAAGAAATAATAGGTAAATCAGTTATTGATTTTATTCATCCAGATAAACGTAACATTTCCGTGAACTATATTAATAGAGTAGAAGCGGGAGAGACCATTTATCGTATAGAAGAAATTTTCGGTAGAGTTGACGGCAAATTTATTAATGTAGAGTTTACAGCATTCCCGGTTTATAACGGTGAGAAAAATGATATGCATGTCATCATGAAGGATATTAGTGAAAAAAAGAAAACAGAACAGTTCCTTTTAAATTCTGAAAAGTTAAATGTAGCAGGACAATTGGCTGCAGGAATTGCGCACGAGGTTAGAAATCCTTTAACAGCAATAAAAGGGTTTCTTCAAATAATGGATAGGGAATCGATTGGGAGTAAAATGTACTTCGATGTTCTTTTGTCGGAGGTTAACCGTATAGAATTAGTTTTAACTGAATTACTCCTGCTATCTAAACCACAGAACACTAAACATAAATTTATTAATCTTGAAAGTATCATAGAACAGGTTATCTCTCTGATGAGTACCCAAGCCATCTTACATAATATCGAAATAAAAAAAGAGATTAATACGGATACGTGTATGATCAGTTGTGACGAAAATCAATTAAAGCAGGTCTTCATTAACTTTATCAAAAATTCTATTGAAGCAATGCCTAATGGTGGACCTATTTATATTAAGGTTTTCAAAAGAGACAACGATAGTATATTAATTCACATAATTGACCGAGGGAGTGGTATACCAGCAGAAATTCTGAAAAGGATTTGGGAGCCTTTCTTTACCACTAAGGAAAAGGGAACGGGCTTGGGAATGATGATATGCAATAATATCATTGAAAACCATAATGGAAAGTTACAAATATCAAGTTCTCCTAATGGAACGACTATTGGTATTATCCTTCCTCTTAATAAATAAAAATGTTTTGATTACTGTTTTCCTTTTTTAAAATTTAATAAATGAAATGTTTCTTACTCAAACAATAACCGTGCAGTAGTGGCATATTTTGATATCTACGCACGGTTATTTTTAAGTTCACTCATATTTATTTTCTTAAGTTAGGTAAATGGTAGATGAATCGTGCTATTTTTCCCTTGTTTCTATTCTATGTATCGTGTCTACAAGCCACTTTATGAACACTGATAATAAAAAATAAATTGGAAAAGAATAAACTGATTTCCAAGCATATGGTTTATAAATATTCATAAAAATTGCAAGCGGCTCAAGTATAAAAGCAAAAGTTAAAGCCATTAGTAAAGAAATTAAAATATACGTTTTCCATACTCTAAAACGTTGATATAACATCATGAATACCAAGGAAATTATAATATCTATACAAATTATTCTTGAACCCCAAGGTAAAACCATTTTTGGATAATCCCAAAGGTGCAACTCTGAACCTAAAACGTCTAGGAAAATAACTATAGATAAAGTCAGAAATCCATGCAAAACTATATTTCTTAACCTTGAACGATCAACAAATTTCCACCATAAGTATCCAATTACGAAAGTACTTATAAGGAGAAACCACCATTGAAAAGAATAAAGTACCTCTTCCCTCCAATAGTCCAACCTCAAATGGCTAAGTGTTTTTTGCGCCTTTTCAAGTTCACTAAATCTTACTGAATCCTTCATTATTTCACTCTCTCTTTAAATCATAAATATACTTACCACTATCCCAAAAGAGGGCACCTTAAGTATCGGTGCCCAAAGATTAGAAGTGTTTTTAACTTTTTCTCTTTGCCAATTCATCCCGATCAATCGCCTGTGGGGGTTGTTCAAACCAACCATTTTCAAACATAATCTTTGTTCCTTCTTCTGAATATTTCCCAATTTCGAATGAGAGACGAGCGTAATGCGTTGCTAAGTCATGTCTTGGGCTAGTCGCTATGCTTGCTCCATAATATCCCATACCAATTCCATTTAAAGCAGTTGTTTGGAACATCATAAGTTTATCTGAAAATGGGGAAACAGTAGAATCTGTAACTTCGCTATCCCATGTCATGGGAACTGGTAGATCTTCTTCCCTTAAAATCGACCCAAAGATTTCAACATGTTTGGAAGCAATTTCTTTCCCATGTACCATATATTGTCTAACTTCTTTTGAATTTGCAACTTGGCTGAATCCTAATAATGTTGCAACACCCAGAGCATTTCGTTGAATATTGTTAAATAAGTTTGAAATCTCTAATGCAAGTAAAGGTCTTCTCTCTCCTAACCATCCGGCAAGAAAACTTTTGCTTTTAACAAAATCAACTTCTTTTGGTGTAGGTATATAAGGTGGACGAATATAAAGACCTTTTGACAGTAATAAGTTTGTTGTCATTTTGTGAAGTTCTATAAATTCGGTAAGACATTCAGAAAAATAAGCCAAAATATCAGCACGTGTTACAGTCGGTAAAGCAATACTGTACGCATTTAGTCCTAACTGGCTCATTTGATACACATATTTTAAAAAGTATGTATCAGAATACAGTCTTGGGGCATTTATGTTTATATCCTCATCAGTAAAACCTTGAGGAATCGGGAAATTCTCAACTGTAAAGATGGAAGTTAGTTTTTCTAAATGCGATTCAGATAATTCGAATGTTTGCTCCAAGATTGGACGAATTTCTTTATCTTCTACCTTTTCTAAAAAGTACTTCAAAACACATACAGCCAAACTATCGTTTATATATGCCCCCCAAAGTTGGGACATTTCTGCAGAGGTAAGCCTAATGTTATTTTCATTAAATTGCACTTCAATACCTCCCTATAACTAAAATCTCCGTATATATTATCTTAAAACGAACAAGAATTATTCCGAAAAAAACATGATAATACTAAACATCAGGGAACAAGATAGGTAGAAGAAACCAGAAATAAAAATGCAGAGTATCAAAAACAATCGGAATGATCATTGTGTTACTCTGCCATAATTTTCTTTACCCCAACAAAATATTCATTATCTTTTGTCTAATTCATTTAATCTCTTATCCCCTAGAAAACAACTCCCCACTATTAATGGTCTTTTTTCCACTTTCTAAACTCCAAAAATTCTCTGAATTGCTCTTTAGTCATCCCAGAATTTATTGCATCTCTGAGTAGTACCTTCCATTCTAATTCCATTTCATTGGTGAGAGACTCTTCTGGTTGTAATAATGTTTCAACCGGTATCTCCAATACATTTGATATTTTCGCCAGAAAGTGAATTGAGGGATTTAATTGAATACCCCTTTCAAGGGAACTGATATATGATTTGGCTACACCTGCTTGTTCTGCTAATTCAGACAATGTTATATTTTTGGCTAGCCGATACTTCTTTATCTGTTTACCAATCATCTTTACAACACCAATCTTCTATATAATTAAAATACCATTATAATTATACAAAAAGATTCTAATAATTATGGATTTAATATTTGAGGTATTAACTATACCCATGTTGTCGAATATGTTATAGTACCTTTCAAAGAATTCCTATATAGAGAAAAGACAGCATGAATATACATAATTAAGATCAGATATTGTTTTTTGAAAGGGAAAAAGAATTCGAATGAGCAATTGGCTCCATTCGAATTCTTTTATTTTCTGTATATTTAATTGTTTCTATCTTTATATCCCTTTTTACCCTGTAAATATAATTCCTTTAGGTATCAAATTTAATCCTAAAAGGAAAAATAACACTATATTCCATGGTAAGGAGAAGAAAATGGACTTTAATCAAAAGGAACATATAGAAAAAACACAACTTGAACAATCAGATGCATGGTATGAATACTGGCAACAATTTCAAAATTGCTTTTTCTTTTATGGATATACTCATTTCTTGTTCTTTTTTCCTTTGCGTTCTTTTCATGGCCTCCATTTTCATTTGTAAATCAACAGTAGCCCTTTCCCTTTCCATAAACCCTAAAAAGTCTACGTCTACTGTACTGATATCCTCGAACTTGGCAATCTTACTTATGTTACCTGATTTCAAAGCCTGAATCATTGGCTTAACTAGTTGTAAATGCTTATTAGCCACCTGACTAATTGATTCTGGAGTTATTTCTTCCCTTTGCGTCATAATGGCCTCAATTTGAGCCATTACGTAGAGTTTTACTGCGATATCAATAATACCTTGGCTTTCTTCATACAGGATATTTTTAAAATCATCTGTTAAAGGAATCTGCTTCTTTGTCCATTGATATCCCCAAAGTGCATTAATCAATAAATCCCAGTTTTGGTTGTTTTTCAACCTATCCCAAATCATATCTCCTTGGCCACTGCCCCGTCTGGCCTGTCTAAATTCACTTTGCAAAATAGATAAGCCTGCTGGCGTTCCGACTAAAATAACTGGAACTCCAATTGTATTAACTAGCGTTACAAAGAAGTTCAGCATTTTTTGATCCCCACCGCTTTTGGCCTTACTTAAATGCTGAATCTCGTCTATAATTAAAACACCCAATCCTGTGTTTCTTGCTATTTGAGACATAATCACCAACATATCATTTATCGTTTTTCTACCTAGCCCAAACTTTTTGTGATATTCTGTCCCCAGTAAATCGTCTACCTTACGGAAAAATTCTAAGGCAAGTCCTCTCAAGGAAGAATCAAATGGACAATCAAGTTTAAGCCATACAAGTTGATACATACTGAATTTTATTTCGTTATAATCTTTATGAACAATAACTTGAGGATATAAAGATAAAATTCTATTTATAGCCGTTGTTTTCCCCATACCACTAACACCGATTATCGTAAATCCTGCTGCAGTTGTTCTAAAAACACTGTTGTTGCTTAATTCATTGTTCAATCCGTTGATATTTCGATGTCCTTCCTGTAAACTCTGCGCATATCCGGCTCTGAAGGGGTTTCTTGCCAAATATCCTTGACGAATTACTCTGGAAATTCTGCTTTCCAAATCCAAGTGTATCCATAACGGCTGAAAGCATTGAAATAATCTCTGTACTAAATGAATACGGTATTGTTTATCTAGCATTCTTTCTTTTGAATTGTATTCGGCATATATAGCCATTTTTTCAATGGCTTCTTCTGTAGAGAGAATAGAAGGAAGTGCTTCAATGAAAGGATTCTTCCTATATTCTTCGATAACCTGTTCACTATAATCTGCTTCAATAGCATTGCAACCATTTGGAATAATAACCCTATTCATCTATCTTATTTAAAGCCTCCTTCTGCTTTCTCAATAACAAATCAAACCCTGTATCCCCCATAAATTCTTTACTTTCAGATAGATTAAAAGGAACAACTTTAGAGTTTTCTATATTACTTCTATCTAACTCAAAGGCCTCTTCTTCACGTTGAATCATTTTTTCAACAGCACGGTTTTGACGAATATTCCCAATCCTGCTCCTTTTACTGATTACATCCGTTTGTTCTTGAGATGTTTCCTGTTTAGCCTGCTTTACAATTTCTTCAATTTCAGTGTTTAAATCAACTTTTTCCTGTATTGTTTTCTCCTTATATTGCTTTTCTTTTACTTTTTCGTATTCTAACAAGTAATCAATTTCTTCAACTACCTTGCCTCTATAACGCTGTTGATGTTCCAATAAAAAACATTTATCAAAACTCAAGCATTTTCATCCCGTATATAGATATAGTCCATATTTCTTGGATCATAACTTATATCAATTTTCCAAGTGCCCCTGTTCCGTGCCTGTTCAAACCATCTGTCCTTTAGGGACTGTTTTGAACCATAAAGCAATCCTTTAAACGCAATTCCCTTTGCAGTTACCGTAGCCTTGCCCGTAGGCATGAGATTGAGTTTAACAATATCTTCCGAAGCATGACGTAACTTTCCAGATTTGTTGTTTATCCCCCATTCCCAAAGCCGTATTGGAATGGACTCTATTCCGTCCTCCACCATCATTTCTTCACGTTGATAGTTTGTAAGATAGTGGTGATTATTATGGTATAATACACATTTGATAATAACTTGAGTAAACTGGTAAATATCCAATTGTGCTTCCAAACGGTAATCCCGGTCCCCACGTTCTTTAATTGGCTTAACAGCACCCGGCAGAAATGCCTTTGTTCTTGAATTGGTTACCCGAAAATGTTGTTCAATTATTCCTTTTAAATCTGCTCTATAAGAAGGCGTATTCAGAATTCTTATTCCGAAATTATTAATTAGGGGATCAACTTTACTTCCCTCTAATTCTCCTCGATCAGCCAAGATGGATTCAGGAAGATGTTCAACAGGCCATTCATGTTTTTCAATCTCAATTCCGAAGTCACGACAAAAATTAACTTTATCAGAAGCAGCGTTGGCTAAAGCCATCATTGCACCGGCCCACGATGGACCCTCTAAGCCAATATATAGACCAACTATCATTCTGCTATAAACATCCATAACAGAATAAATTACAGGTCGTCCAATTATCCATTCACGATTAAACCTTGATAACAGATACAAATCTCCAACAGTTGCGTCAATCTGATAAATTGCTCCGGGCCCTAATGCTTCTGTTGTTGACTCCCCAATAATTGCTCTATGGTTTTGCTCATACTTTTTTCGGCCTTTTCTTTGGCTGATTTCTTTCTTGATGTCTCTTTGCTTTTCAAACCAATATCTAAATTGATTTAGTGTTGGTAATTCTCCATAAGTTTTAATTACGGGTATTTCCACATTTCCTTTCACTTTACTATCTAGACTAAAATGCTCTTTTAATATTAATTCATAGGTCAGTGCTAAGGATTTTTCGGCAGAGGAGAGATAATGTTTGTTTATAGCAGACCTAAAAATTCTTTTGATATTTTCGTCTATATTTATTCCTTCGCCTGTTATCTGTCCATGCTTTCTTGGTCTTCCTCTTTTTACCTCACTAGCCTTCTTTTCCTTACCCTTCCCTCCACACAAGTAATAGTCAGGTAAAAGGGCATTTTTTGTTTTACCACGCTGCCAATACTTCTTTAGATAGCGAATAACAGTGCTTTCATGAATATTGTGGGCTTCACACCTTTTTAGAATTAATTTTCTTCTTTCTTCTGAGTGGTAAACAAATGGTTCCAATTTCACAATATCCTTTATGATTTCCCATGCATTGTCACGTAAGGATAAATGTTTTTCAGAAATATTGTTTTCATTTATTAGTCGACTGAAAGGGTCTTTTTCAACAAGGACAATACTACCATTGATAAGCCCTTCTTCAACTTCTGAAATACTCTTTTCATAGGGCAAAGCGGTAGAGTAAACATTGAAAAAATACCCATAATTATGTGCTTTATTAAGCCATAATACCCTTTCTATTACTTTCTCGTTTTCTGACGAAGTATAGGAAATCAGATTATTTACTACAAACATCTTCTCCTTGCCTCCTCATGTGTAATTCGTGGTTTTACTTCAATTGTCGAATTGGAAAGATTTAAGTCAATTTGCTTTGTCATATCTATCCCAATCTGTTTTGAAGCAATTAAAAACTTAAACACAAACAACCCTGTTCCCGAATCATAGTTGAATTCTTTGTCAAAGTCGGCAGTAACCTTTCTAATGGACTGCTTGGTATCTATTAACCTTTCTATTAAAGAGTTACTTAAGTAAATTAGTTCATCTTGCGTAAAACCCCTTTCAACATATGAATATAAACATGAATTTACCCATTCAATATTTTTGGTAAAAACAGTTGAAATTTCTTTTTGGGTAACGATTCCCCAGTCAATACCTTTTCCCTTCCAATATCGGCGCTCAATCTCCAATCTTTCCAAAGTCTTTTTCTTCTCAAGTTCGGAAGCCATTTTTATACTTCTTGCCAAATACAAATTATCACCATTTGCTTTCTTTATCGTGATTAAAAAATTGGTGCTTAAAGTATACGCATATCCACTTTCTTTATCTGTAAATAGTTTAAAATCTAAGTCCTTTTTTTGTTGTACAGTATCCTCAAGGTCCAATAGGGGGAAATGCTCCCGTATGTCCGTAACTGTATCTTCCCATTCCAACATATAAAAATAGCGAGCCTGCAAATCAGAAAATAGGTGATGTATTCTTCCACTCTTCCATCCTAGTATTCGTGATACTCTCCCCATAGAAGGAAAATCCTGAATAGTTAACCACGGTTTATATTCTTTACCTACTCCCTGTCCTCGCCCCTCATTAACAAAACGGTTATACTTATTCTCATTCCAAGAATGGTTACGTTTAGACATAATCTACTTCCTCTACAATCATGAATATTCTAGGATACTATATTCCTAGTAAATTAAGTAACTCGATTCTAACGGGCCGGTTTGGTACATGCAATATCTTGAGCAATCTTTTTTATGATTTTAAGCGAACATTATTCTTATTCTTTTCTTTCCTAAGTTATTTATTGCAAATAAGATTTTGTAACTATGTTAATTTAGAAAAAAGTTTGCAGAAACTAGAAAACACATTCACCCCTTGCCACATCTAACCTCACAGCCATTATCCAAGTTATTCCATGAGAATAAAGTCTGCACAAAGATTTGCCTGTTTTCGGCCGAAAATAACCAAAAAAAGTAAAGAGATAATAATAAAGTTTGCTGAAACATAAAGGAGAGATCGCCAAACAAAGGGAGTGACCTAAACCTCATGATGGCACCTTACGGTGACACCTTTACCACAACCGATTCTTGCCTTCTGGTGATTCTATGGTAGTGCAGTTCTTTACTACTTTTGGGATACAGTATAATTACCATGTTAATTAAGTTATCAAGGGTGAGCATTAAATGATTTATGCAATTGTATTATTTATATTTGCTGGATTTGCAGAGATTGGTGGAGGTTATCTTATTTGGCTATGGTTAAGAGAAGGTAAGCCATTTTATTGGGGGATCTCGGAGGAGTAGCCTTGGCGTTATATGGTGTTATTGCCACATTTCAAACATTTCCATTATTCGGCAGAGTATATGCTGCCTATGGAGGAGTATTTATTGTTCTTTCTGTATTCTGGGGATGGGGTATTGATAAACAAACACCTGATTTATACGATTGGATAGGTGCTGGTATCTGTTTAGTGGGTGTTTCAGTAATGATATTCGTACCTCACCAATATATGGGGTATCGAAGATACCTTTCATAAATCTGCATCATACCTAGCACCTTACGGTTTCTCATATACCACCGTCAATCCCATACTTTCCACGTTACCCATACATAATTATTTATTTTTATTTTTAATTATTTCTTTATGGCGAGTGCTTAAGTCTGAAGCATGGTATACCTTCATGGACGTGGACTTCCCTTGGAAGATGAAGCACTCTACTATACCTTACGGTTTTGTCTTACCACCACTATCCCCATACTTACCTCGTGACCTATATCTAATTATTTATATATATTTATTTTTAAGGGCGAGGACCTTGCTTGGGGCTTGTTACACGTTGCTGGACGTGGGCTTTCCTTGATAGATGAAGCACACTACTATACCTTACGGTTTCCCCTGTACCACCGCCATTCCCCATACTTACCAATTGACCTATGCCTAATTATATTTATTTTTTTATGGGCGAGGAACCTACTTGGGGCATGTTAACACGTTGCTGGACGTGGGCTACCCCCTTATTAGGTGGTTCAAGTGATCCTTAATCGGAGAGCAGGAATTTCCCTTGTGCTGCACTTTTGCAAGAATTACCCACCACGCAAGAGGAACCTTTATCCTCACGGAAAACTTCAGTACTACCACAGTTACACATAAAAAAGCCCCGTGAATATACCCATACTTTGGATACACCCACGAGACTTTGTGCAAACTTTTTTCTTCTTAAGCAGACTTTTTTCTCATTCTGCAAACTTTATTCTGATTCAACACCCCTACTCACCACGTGACCTATGCTTAATTAATTATTTATTTAATTATTTATTTTCTTTTGGGCGTGTGCTCCTACCTGAAGCCTGCTACACGTTACTGGATGCAGGCTTTCCTTTATTGGATTGGTTCTATGCACCCATTCAGAGAGATACAGGATCACCCTTATGCCGTACTTATGCAAGGATTACCCGACCCGTAAGGGGAACCTTGATCCTCACGGGAAACCTCAGTATTACCACATTTACACATAAAAAAGCCCTGTGAATATATCCATACTCTGGATACACCCACAAGACTTTGTGCATACTATATTCTGATTCAACACCAGCCCCCCTACTCACCACGTGGTCTATGCTTAATTATTTATATATATATTTATTTTCTTTTGGGTGCGTGCTCCTACTTGAAGCGTGTTACACGTTACTGGATGCGGGCTTTCCTTTATTGGATTGGTCCTAGTGCACCTCATTCAGAAAGATACAGGAACATCCCTTATGCCGTACTTATGCAAGAATTACCCGACCCGTAAGGGGAACCTTGATTCTCACGGGAAACCTCAGTACCACCACATTTACACATAAAAAAGCCCCGTGATTATACCCATACTATGGATACACCCACGAGACTTTGTGCAAACTTTTTTCTTCTTAAGCAGACTTTTTTCTCATTCTGCAAACTTTATTCTGATTCAACAGGGTTTTCTTTTTGTCTATTTAAAATTACTCAACTGTAACACTTTTAGCAAGGTTACGTGGCTTATCAACGTCACAGCCACGGTGTAATGCTGCATAGTAAGAGATCAGTTGTAGTGGTACTACTGATACTAGAGGTGCAAGCTGTTCATGAACAAGTGGAAGAACGAAGCGATCGTCTTCTTCTTCTAAGCCTTTCATAGAAATGATACATGGATTTGCACCACGTGCCACAACTTCCTTTACATTCCCACGAATACTTAGGTTGACATGTTCTTGAGTTGATAATGCAATAATTGGTGTACCATTCTCAATAAGAGCAATTGTACCATGCTTTAATTCTCCACCAGCAAAACCTTCTGCTTGAATGTAAGAGATTTCTTTCAGCTTTAATGCGCCTTCTAAGCCAACATAATAGTCTACAGAGCGTCCGATAAAGAAAGCATTTCGAGTTGTTGCAAAATATTCCTTTGCAATTTCTTCCATTTCTTCTTTTTGATCACAAAGTACTTCCATTGCATTTGCTACAATACCAAGTTCTTTTGTTAAATCAAATTCCAATGAGCGGCCTTTTCCTTCAGCTGCAACTGCTGCAAGAATGGAAAGAACAGCTAATTGTGCTGTATAAGCCTTTGTAGAAGCAACAGCAATTTCAGGACCTGCATGTAATAACATCGTATAATCCGCTTCACGAGATAAAGTAGATCCAGGCACATTCGTTACCGTTAACGCCTTATGACCTAGTTCTTTAATTTGTACCAGCACTGAGCGGCTATCTGCAGTTTCACCACTTTGTGAGATAAAGATAAATAATGGATTTGCTGATAATAATGGCATATTATAAGAAAACTCACTTGCAATATGCACTTCTACTGGAATCTTAGCCCAATTTTCGATGAATTGCTTACCAATTAATCCAGCGTGGTAACTTGTTCCTGCTGCAATAATATAAATTCGATCTGCTGCATTAACTGCATTTACGATATCTTCATCAACCGTTAGCCCACCATTTTCATTACGGTATTTAGCAATGATTTTTCTCGTTACTAAAGGCTGCTCATCAATTTCTTTTAACATGTAGTGAGGATATGTGCCCTTTTCAATATCGCTTGCATCAAGCTCTGCTTTGTAAGGAGCACGTTCAATTACGTTACCTTTTAAATCTTTAATCGTAACTGTTTCGCGTTCAACGAACACCATTTCTTTATCCATAATTTCTACGTATTGATCTGTTACTTGCAGCATTGCCATTGCATCTGAAGCAACAACATTAAAACTGCCGTCTCCTAAACCAACAAGTAGTGGACTTTTATTTTTAGCTACATAGATCATATCCGGATTTTGCTCATCTAATAACGCAATTGCATATGAGCCTTTTAAGATTGATAACGTTTGACGGAACGCTTCTTCAACCTCTAATCCTTCATGAACAAATTTCTCAATCACTTGAACAATAATTTCTGTGTCTGTGTCACTTTTAAAATCAACACCAGTTAAATGTTCACGCTTTATGATTGAGTAATTCTCAATAACACCGTTATGAACAAGTGTAAATCTTGATGAAGTACTTTGATGTGGATGTGCATTTACTTGACTTGGAACACCATGTGTTGCCCATCTAGTATGACCAATCCCAGTAGTAGCTTCAACTTTTTCATCAACGATTTCACGTAGCTTAGCAATACGACCCTTTTCCTTAAAAATATGAACACCATCTTGATTCATAGCAGCAATACCTGCTGAATCATATCCACGGTATTCTAATTTTTCTAAGCCTTTTAATAAAATTTCTTTAGAGTCCTGTTTGCCAATATAACCAACGATTCCGCACATAATTCATTTCCTCCCATAGCGTGCTACCAGGGACAGGAAGTCTTTTTTAAACAAACGGAGACATCACTGTCCCCTCACACATGTCTTTTTTTATTGGAAGGCTATACCATTCCCTTTGTTCAAAAAGTTACCTTTTTGTTTTAAGGAATAGCTTACGGCTGTAACCAAGAACAACCGGGAGGCATCCGCCGATATTTTCGATAACCTCCATCCTCGTCAACTAAGTTTTATCGACCACTTAGTTCAGGCGCTTTGAGTAAAACTTTACTATTAAATAAAATGTACTCCTTTCTAGTATGAGTATTTTTAACAAAATTAATAATACACAAGTTAAAAACAATCGTCAATTATTTTTCCAATCGATAACAACTCTTTTGAGCTGTTATATATTAAGTATATGTTCAATAACCTATAAACGTTAACATAAACTTGTCTTCAAGTTTCGATAAAAATTAAATAAAAAGACGGGTTTCCCCGTCTTTTATTCCATACCCATTTCTTCTTTTACTACAGCAACAATTCGATTAACATAGTCACGACATTGCTCTTCTGTTGGAGCTTCAGCCATAACACGGACAAGTGGTTCTGTTCCAGAAGGACGTACTAATATACGGCCGTTTCCGTTCATTTCTTCTTCAACAGCAGAAATGATTTCACTTACCTTTTCATTTTCAGTTACTCTATATTTATCCGTTACTTTTACATTTATCAACAACTGTGGGTACTTTGTCATTTCATTTGCAAGTTCAGATAATTTTTTACCTGTTAACTTCATAATATTAACTAATTGTAATCCCGTAAGAAGTCCGTCACCCGTTGTGTTATAGTCAAGGAAGATAATATGTCCTGATTGCTCTCCACCCAGGTTATAATCATTTCTTTTCATTTCTTCTACAACATAACGGTCTCCAACAGCGGTCGGAATGCTATTAATAGCATGCTCTTCTAACCCTTTGTAAAAACCTAAGTTACTCATAACTGTTGAAACAACCGTGTTCTTTTTTAATCGGCCTTCACTATTTAAGAATTTTGCACAAATGTACATAATCTGATCACCATCAACAATATCACCGTTCTCATCAACAGCAATGAGACGATCACCATCTCCATCAAATGCTAAACCAATATCAGCATTCTTCTCCTTTAAGAAAGCTGCTAAAGCTTCTGGATGTGTCGATCCTACTCCGTCATTAATGTTTAGCCCATTAGGTGATGTTCCCATTGTAGAAACATCAGCATCAAGATCTGCAAATAAATGTGTAGCAAGAGATGATGTAGCTCCATGTGCACAATCTAATGCTACATGTATACCAGTAAAGTCTTCGTCAACTGTTTGTTTTAGGAATTGTAAATATTTTTGTCCACCTTCAAAATAATCATTTACTTGTCCTAAATTCTTACCAACAGGTCTCGGTAATGTATCTTCTTCTTCATCCATTAGTCTTTCAATCTCAAGCTCTTGTTCATCAGAAAGTTTAAAACCGTCTGGACCGAAGTATTTAATTCCGTTGTCTTCAACAGGATTATGTGATGCTGAAATCATGACCCCTGCTTCAGCACCAAGAGCCTTTGTTAAGAAAGCTACACCTGGTGTTGAGATTACACCTAAACGCATCACCTCGGCTCCTATTGACAGTAGTCCTGCTACAAGAGCCCCTTCTAACATATGACCTGAGATACGAGTATCTCTGCCGATAATAACCTTTGGTCTTTCTTTATCCTTTGTTAGAACATATCCACCAAATCGACCGATTTTAAAGGCTAATTCAGGTGTTAATTCACTATTTGCAACTCCTCGTACTCCATCTGTACCAAAATACTTTCCCATTGGTTTCGCTCCTTTATACAAATCTGCCTTAAGAGGCTGAAGAAATTCTCACTTTTACCTTTTCTTTTTGCAATGACCAAGTAAGATTTTGAGGACCATTAACTTGAACTTCCACCTCATGTTCACCATCCGCTAAATCTGACAGGTTTATATATAATTCAATATCATCTGATTTTATCTCATTAATCACACTCGTAGCACCGTAAACGGTAAGGTCCATCGCTCCTGAATCAGGATCAATATAGTCGAAGACCTTTCCTTCAGAAAGCCCTACTTCCTGTATTTTTTGACTGGAAAACACCTTTTCTTGTTGCTCTTCCACATCTATTTCGATCTTAATTTTTTCTGGACTAACTTTCGTGATGCCCTCCGGTACCGGGACATCAACTTCTATAGTTGTATCCTTTTGGATCTCTGAAAGATCTACTTTTATACCATCTAGAAATTCATATTTTTCAAGAACATCAAGTGGTCCGTATACAGTAATTTCTTTCGGATTAGGTTCTATACTTAAGATACTTAAACCCTTTTCAAGCTCTCCTTCCCTGCTTATCTTAAAAGGGAGAGTTTTACTTGGGCTTTTAATTGGTACTGTCACATCTACAACAGATGGTTCTACTTCCACTGGAAGAATGTTTCCATCGCTATCATAAATCGTAATTCTAGATTCCTGGTTAATCGTTTCCTTGGCAGTTTCTAAATTCACTGTTGCCTGAACTGTTTCAATACGGTCAATAACCTCTTTTGATGCCGTAACGCGAATACTGTTTGGATTTACAATTGGCTGATCAGGTGTGTAACCTTCCTCTAATTTATCTTCATTAGTAAAATCAACCTCAACTGGGAAATCCTTTGTAACCTTCTCTTCAATTGAAACTGTGATAGTAGAAGGATTAATACTTGCCTCTAAATCCTCGGATAAGTTTTTAATTTTAAGTTGAACACGATGAGTACCTATAGATAAATTATTTAAATCAGCATATATCTCAAAGTCTTTAACTGTCCTTGCTTTTGTCAATGCAACCGTTGGACCTTCTAATGTTACATTAACTGTTTCTGGTACCCCTGTAACAACAAGATTTTCTTGATCAAAGTATGTAACGACTGGCACATCCGTGACAGTTGCCTTATCCAATGAGGGAGAAGAACTAAAAGGATTTGTTGATTGGGTTCCTCCTTGAGATCCAGATTCTATGTTAACAGATGCATACAGCATGATTGCGAGGAACAAGGCAATTATCCTCATTACCCAATGGTTATTCATCAACCTATCCATCTTTTTTCCCCCTCCAATGCCAACGGTTTGAGGAAACGGTTTTTGTTGTAGAATGTAATTCTTTTTGTAAAATCTCTCTTAATTCATCTTGATTTAAGTTTCGATGCAGCTCACTGTTTCTAGCAGCAGAAACGCTTCCTGTTTCTTCTGAAACTATAATTGTAAGACTATCAGTAACCTCACTGATTCCAAGTGCTGCACGATGTCGTGTACCCAATTCCTTGGATATGAATGGACTTTCTGATAAAGGCAGGTAACATGCTGCCGCAGCTACTTGATTTTTTTGAATAATAACAGCACCATCATGAAGAGGTGTATTAGGGATAAAGAGATTAATTAATAACTCAGATGAGATTCTTGAATTTAAGGCAATTCCTGTTTCTATGTAATCACTCATCCCAGTTTCTTTCTCTATTGACATAAGTGCCCCAATGCGACGTTTTGCCATATAGTCTGTTGCCTTCACAATAGACTCGACTATTATTTCAGGGTCATCTTCACCCGGCTGACCACTTCTAGAAAATAAGCGGCCTCTTCCTAATTGTTCCAAGGCTCTACGAAGCTCTGGTTGAAATATTATGATAATAGCTAGAAATCCCCATGTTATTGCCTGGTCCATTAACCATTGCAAAGTACTTAGCCCAAAATAATGACTAAGCATTCGAACAACGATAATCACGGTAATTCCTTTTAACAACTGTACAGCCTTAGTTCCCCTTGCTACCATTATTAATTTATAGATAACGTACCATACAAGGAGAATGTCAACAGCTATACGGAGGTATTGCAATATTGGTAAATCCTCATAACCCATTCACTCGTCCTCCATGAGTTCACTCTAATTATGAATAGACATTGTCTATTTTTTGTTGTGTATGTAACTTTATTATTATATCACTTCATTATTAGTAATGTAAAAAGGTCACCAAGTGGATGACCTTTACTATATATCCTTGTTAAACCATGTGTATTTATTTCTCATAGGCAGTGGCAGGAAGAATCCTATATTCCAACCATTACAACATTCTAGTTAAAAACCTCTACGACTTCTTTAGAAACAGATTTCATGTGATACCATAACCATTCAAACATTTCATCAACTTCCTCAATTTCTCCAGTCACTTGACCAGCCGAAGCCATGTATTGCTCTCCATTTATAACTGTCACATCTCCGTCAACTGTACCCTCAATCGTTAATGTTCCATTTTTAACAATTACATCACCTTTAACAACTTCATTTTTAGGAACGATCACTTTACTATTTTCAACAACTAAATTACTTTGTCTCGATACACTAAAATGTTGATCTTCATTCCAAGCAGAAAGCAAGCTCCCTGTCATCAAAACAATAAAAAGAGAAGCTGCCGTTAATAGTGGGTGACTTTTTAACCAACGATTCCATGAAACAGTTCTTTTTTCTCGTGGAAGATTATTCATAACAGCTTCTGTAAAATTAAGAGGAGCTTCAATATGTGATGTGCTTTTGACTAGAGCAACAGCCTTTTCAAGTTCATGAAAATGTTGATAACAAGACTCACATGTATGAAGATGGTCCTTAACCATTTTTTCCTCACTTGATGTTAATTCAAGATCCAAATATTTATGCAATAGTTGAACATATTCTGAAGAACAGCTCATTATCATCACCTCATCATAAGTGCCTTAATTGTTTTCTTAAAGCCTCTCTACCTCGATGTATACGAGTTTTAACGGTTCCAACAGGTATATTCAGGATTTCGCTTATTTCTATAAGAGAAAGCTCATCTATATACTTTAAGACAATTACAGTTCTATACTTATCCGGAAGCTTTAATATTTCCTTTTGAATGGTCTCTTGCAATTCCAATGTTTCAAGTTCCTCTTCAGGTAGTGTTACATCGGCAGCTACCTGTGAATACATATTTAAACCATCTGTTCCGGAAACCTCAGCATCCAGATAATAATCTGGCTTTTTTTTACGAATACGGTCTATAGAAAGATTCGTTGCAATACGGTATAACCATGTAGAAAACTTTTTATTCATATCATATGTGTGAATATTTACATATGCTCTTATAAAGGCTTCCTGTGCAATATCTTCTGCTTCATGCGCATTTCCTAGCATCCTGTAACAAAGTTGATAGATTTTATCCTTGTACAAATCGACAATCTCAGCAAAAGCATTTTGATCACCTTTTTTCACCTGTTTTATTCGTTTTTTTACTATTGTCTCCATTTATCATACCTCCGCACTCTGCGGGTCTCTTTTTATACGAATTAAAAACCACTAAGGTTTCACTTTTTTTCACAATCCTTATTTTAACAAATTTTGGAGAATGAAAGGAGAAAAGTTTCTAGTTTTTTTGCTATTTAGATATACTTTTTCAGTATTCTTCTTTCAAATTGTTTAGATTAGCTTCTAATACATTAAAAAAGCGATAAACAGTGTTTATCGCTTTATGTATCAAAGTTATAATTATTAAATTTATGGTGGAGCCTAGCGGGATCGAACCGCTGACCTCCTGCGTGCAAAGCAGGCGCTCTCCCAGCTGAGCTAAGGCCCCATGGTGCCGTATGGAGCGGAAGACGGGATTCGAACCCGCGACCCCCACCTTGGCAAGGTGGTGTTCTACCACTGAACTACTTCCGCAAATAATGAGCCATGAAGGACTCGAACCTTCGACCCTCTGATTAAAAGTCAGATGCTCTACCAACTGAGCTAATGGCTCTAATGGCTGGGCTAGCTGGATTCGAACCAACGCATGTCGCAGTCAAAGTGCGATGCCTTACCGCTTGGCTATAGCCCAATGATTAACCTTCATGAATAGCTTCTTCGAAACTTCTTCATGAATCCTCACCGCAAGAGAATATTTTTAATATTTCTGGCAGTAAATATTGCGAAATATCGTCGACAACTAAGTATTGTTTATAGCTTTTTATACTGTTGTTCAATATTTCACTTCAGTTTTTATTACTTTAATTTCATTATTTCCACTCGTTAGTGAAATTATTCACAAACCATGAAACATTTTTACGATAAACTTCAAATGTCTCCATTTTGCTGTCTATCTATAAAATGGTGGAGGGGGGCAGA
>NZ_NUMC01000079.1:54411-69967 GCF_002577655.1 Bacillus sp. AFS040349
ATTTATGAATTTCATTAAGGCAAGTTATTTCCGCTAGCGCGAAAAACTATGGTGACCCATACGGGATTCGAACCCGTGTTACCGCCGTGAAAGGGCGGTGTCTTAACCGCTTGACCAATGGGCCATATTTAATCTTTTCATCTAAGCTTCCAACCGGGCTCGAACCGGTGACCTCTTCCTTACCATGGAAGTGCTCTACCTGCTGAGCTATGGAAGCAGGATAACAAAGGCTTTGAAGCTGTTTAACCACTTCTCTCTCGAAGCGAACAAGATTTATTGTAATGGAGTCAGGACAAAAAGTAAAGAGGTTTTCAAAAGTTTTTTTAAAAAAGTTTTCCAAGCTGTTAAGACTGGCTCTGTAAAGCTGTTTGCTGACCAAGTACAACCTCAAAAGTTACCTCATTTGTACTCCAATTTAATGACTTCTCGAATATCAGTTATATTGAGCACCTCACAAATTTTGGCAACATGAGACAGGTTGAGAGCGTTCCTTCTCTTCAAGTCTGAAATTGTTGAGGGTCTTATTTTGGTCAACTCACTGAGCTGGCTCTGGGTAAGGTCTTTCCTCTTGAGAACCTCCTCAAGTGAAAAATAAATAACCGCTGTTCCTTTGTTACTGCTCACTGGCAATCACCTCAAAATCTTACTCTCCAGAAAATACAATTGGATTAGAGCGAATTTCATCATTTTCAAACCATTCTTTAACCTTCTCATAACTCTTTGGCTGTTTCTCCGCTGAGACTGTCAGAAGAATATCGAGAGTCTCTATTTTTAAATTGAATGAATCCCTTTTGGCTGACTTCCAAACGACAACACTTGAGCCAGCAATCTTTCTCATGGCTTCCCTCCTCGTTTGCAAATTCGTGAAAAGAGTTATTTCAAATATAACCTTTTGAGCTTTCAGCGTCAAAGGGAAAACAAAAAGCCAGCACTGAGCTGACTTTCATCATTAGTATGTTTCTGGCAAATCTAAAATCCAATTGAGCCAACCAAGAACCGTTGAAGCTCTCCTTGTATAAGTGCTGTCAGAGTTGACGTTATACAAATTGCACCCTCTCATAATTTCAACAATCCTTGCTCGCTCTGGAGGAGCACCAGCTTGCAAATACTCAATCATTGCTTGACGGAATGGCTCATGAGAAAGGATAAGGCTTGCCAAGGCAAGAAATTTGTCTTTCGTTGTCCGTCTCATAATTTCTCTACCAAGGTGAGTCAATCTGTATTGAGCAATCCTTGAGCCAGTTACATAGTACCTTTCAATTAGTCCAAGATACATTCCAGCACTCGTGTAATAAGCTGTTTGACGCTCGTCAAAGTCATAGTTGCTTGTAATTTGGTCTGAGCTTAAATCATTCTCAACAAGCAAACCAAGCAAGTCAACAACCCTTGTGAAAGAGTCTGCTTGAGGGAAAGGAATTGCTGGCTCTGGAATAACTTGAGTTGTATCTAACAAGCCAAGAACGTCCTCAAGAGCAATATCCTCATGAGCAATGATATAATCTTTTTGCTCAATCAGTCTTAATGAGTTGTAATTCATTGGGTCAGCAAATTCATAAACAAAGAAACTGAAAATGTCATTCGAGTAAGTAAAGAAAACTGGCTTCACTTGCTTATCAGTTTTCGCTTGCCATAAACGATAAGGGTAATAGAGCTGTCTAACAAGGAAGTCTTCAACCGTCTCATTTTTGGCTTCAACAATCATGAATTGAGACTGGCTTTCGTACCCTCCGTCAATTTCAACTTGTGAATTTCTTATATTCATTAAACGCTCGTTACCGCTTCTTGTTCTGATATTGAAGTCAAACTCTCTCGAAGACATTCTCCCAGAAATCGTCTGGAAGGCTTGCTCTCCAATTACGTCCTCCATCATTCCAGTGACAAAAGCACAATGAAGAGCGGAGCTTTCAGAATAAAGGTTTGAAGGGTCAATTGTTGTTATATCTTGAGGGAAAGCAACTTGAATTGGTCTCAAGTTTTGGTTGTAATTAACCCTCTCATAAACGTCAAACTGTCCAATAACATAACTGGAGCGTGAAATTGGCAAAATAGACAAGTTGTTATCCTTAAACAACCTTGGAAGGTTATTGTAATGGTCAAACTTTGCCATTAACCTTGGCTCACGCTCTGTTTTTATTGTTCTGGCTTCAATTTCATAAAAGCCACTTCTTTCAATTTCTTGAAGAATGTTATAACGGTCAAACAAGTTTTCCCAAGCTCTTTCAGTCAAGCTCATAATTTCTCACCAACACTTCATCAATTTTTCCTCTGCCAGAAGCTTTAGCATTGATGTTTCGACTCGCTGAGACTATCTCAATATGGAAACCTTCATATAACTCTTTAATAAATTCTGTTGCTGAGTTGCTCAAAAGGACGTTACAACCTCGCTTGTCCAACTCCACGAATGTATATTTCAACCTTCTTTGGTCTTCTTTGTTGAAACCGTCTAAACTATAACCAGTGAAGGAAGAAGTATCTGAAACAGGGTCATAAGGAGGGTCAAGGTAAATAAAATCACCCTTCTTGGCTGTTGCCAAAACCTCCTCAAAGTCACTATTGAGAATGGAAACATTGTTTGAGCTTAAATAATTATGGACAGCTCGAACAACTATCTCATTAACAATTTGAGGGTTTTTATATTTTCCAAATGGAACATTGAATTGACCTTGGCTATTCACTCGAAACAATCCATTGAAACAGGTCTTGTTCAAATATATCACTCGGGAAGCTCGCTCAATTGGTGTCAGCTCTTTATATTCTTCTTTCCTGTCCAAATCACGAATTGAGTAAAAATACTCGCTGTCATTTTCGTGCTTCTTCAAGTCCTCAATTAACTCGTCAACATTATTTTTAATAACATTGTAAACATTAACAAGCTCAACGTTTACGTCATTTATAATTGCGTTTTTGGGTTGAATATCGAATAAAACTGCTCCAGCTCCAATGAACGGCTCATAATAAGTTTTTATCTTTTTAGGAACGTATTTGCGTATTTCTGGAAGCAATTGACGTTTTCCTCCAGCCCATTTCAAGAATGGCTGAGCTAACTTATTTTTAGCCACTGTTCTACCTCACTTTCAAAAAAAAACTCAAGCTCTATCTGTACGAACAAAAATTCTATTCTATCATAACACTTTCCTTAAAACTATTAAATCATTAAATATCTCCAGCAAGGTAAAAAAAGAGCCAGCTCACTGAGCCAGCTTCATGTAAGTCTTAATGTCCGTCTCGGTTGCTTCCATCCTTATGAGCTTGTTTCCGTTCTTTCTCATTGAGAAGGCAACCCCTTCATTTATTGCTCCTTTGGCTTCCTCAAGAGTTTTTGCTGGAAGAGCGACAGCATAAACAGCCTTTTGAGGTTTTTTGTTTGAGTCAATATATTGAGTTTCAACCTTTACAAATATCATTTATTCTCCTCCATGGTTAAAGCTCTGAGCGTCTTTGACAGACCTCTCAAGGCTTGTTTTTAGCTCTTGTTCCTTTACTCTCTCGGTTTCCCAGCGTCTCAGAGCAAGCTCAGAAGACCGCTCAAAGTGAAAGCTTTTCAATGCAATTCCCTTTTGAGCCAGCTCAATAAGTGCTCTTGAATAACAAAAATTATGAGCTTCCTCCTCGGTCACTGTTCCGAGTGCTGGACAGAAAAACTCGTCAAATTCAACTTCCAGAGCACCAACCTCATAAGAAACCTTATAATAAAAATAATCCTTCATATCTGTTTCCCCTTTTCTTATTGTCTTCCTTCAAAAATTCTCGTGCTGTTATCCTCAGCAATAACGAGAACGTCAGCAAACTTTCCATTGTAAATTCCAAAGCTAATATCTTGAATAGCGTTTTTCACTTGAGGAGAATTGACCTCATTCCCCTTAATGAAAACAACCAAGCGTGAACCCATCATATAATGACTCTTTACCATTCATACCAGCTCCATATGCTTAATATAGTCTTGCAAGATAACCGAGAGTGAAACCTCGGAAAGTATCAACTCCACTCAAAAGAGTTTCAGCGTTGTTTCCTTCCGAGAGCTTCAAGCTCGTTTGGTTTTATCGTTTGCGGACTGCTTGACGTAAGCCAGAGAAAACGTCTGCTGAGTTAAGCTGAGTTGTCAGCTCCTTGCTTACCATTTTCACTTGCTCTTTTCCAGAGTCGCCATTTACAGCAACATTTCCTTCAACCCGAATAGTCAAGGTCTGTCTGTTTCCTCCTCCAGTGAAGCTTGCAAGGGAAACTGGCTCAAAGGAGCTGTTCATTGCTCCAGAGACTCGCTCCATAGCTCCTCCAACAGCTCTCTCCATTGGTCTTACCTGTCTCAAGGCTGACTCATACCAAGTTGGGAAGAAGCTTTTCCCCGACTTATCCAAATCAGAGAGAGCACCCTTCTTGGCTGGGGAGAATGGTAGGAAAGAACGAATCTTTTTCATTCCTCCAGCAACAGCGTCAACAGCTCCAGAAATTCCGTTCTTAATCCCCTTTGTGAAAGCGTCAAGAAGACCTTTACCAGAGTTGGTAAAATCACCAACCCAGCCTTTAATTGCTGAGACAATGTTTTTAATACCATTGGAGACAGCTTGTTTTGCTGAGTTAATGGCTGAATCAAACTTACTCTTAATGGAAGAACCCAAAGAGCTTAAAGCTGAGCCAGCCTTGCTCGGGAGTCCTTTAAAGAAGTTGACAACAGCGGTTACTCCATTTGAGACAGCACTCTTGGCTTTTTCCCAAGTGTTTTTGAAGCCAGAAACAACGTCCACTCCAAATCTGTTAAGAATGGAAATGAATGTTCCAACAAACCCAGAAAAGAAGCCTTTAATTGCGTTCCAAATGTTCTTGAAAAACTCAATTGAAGCTTGAGTTGCTCTGTTCCAGCTTTGCATTGCTCCAGACCAGTCTCCTGTTAAAACTTTGACAATTGTCATTACTACATTGACAACAAAATCAGCCAAATTAACAAAAGCGGTAACGAGAGGAGCAATTGCGGAAACAATTCCATTGAAGACAGCAAGGGAAATGGTTAGAAGCGTTCCAATGACAACTCCGACAGCCATTAAAATTGGCTTGACCGACTCAAACAAAGTCTTGAGAGCTTCCCAGAGTGGAGCAATGCCAGCCATAAGGTTTGCAAAGCTTGCCTTGAATTGGTCAACAAATCCCATGACATAACCCTTCACAATGGAAAAGACATTGGAGAAGAATGGAGCGAAAGTGCTCCAGTTTGCCATAATCTTTGAAACAAGCAAGCCAATTCCAGCTCCGACAGCAATAAAAGCTGTTGTCATTGCAATAGCTGGAGCAAAAGCAATTACAAGAGCACCCAGAGCACCAACCAGCACTCCTCCAATAGCTCCAGCAATCATCATGGCTGTTTGAGCGTGCTGTCCAGAGAATAGCTTTTGAAAGCCTTCCATGAGACCGCCAGAAAAGAGAGTGTTCACCTTCTCAAGTCCAGAGTTAATCAGTGGGAGAATCGTTGAGCCAAACCAAGTATAAGCTCCAGAGGTAAGCGTTCCAGACAGCTCATTGAAAGCTTCTTGAGCTTGCTGAGCTTGCCCGACAGTGCTCCTCATGTATTCCGCTGTTCCTCCTCCAAATGTCTCAGCCATCCCAGCTTGAATGAGTGGGAGAGCGTCACTTGCAAGGAGTTTCCCTTCCTCAGAGAGCTTCCTTACTTCACCAACTGAGAGACCCATTCCGTCAGCAATCATCTGCCAAGCGTTGACTCCTCTCTCAGCAAGCTGACCCATTTCTTCCGCTGAAACCTTTCCTTTTGCACTCATTTGACCAAGAGCAACTCCGACTCCCTTAATGGTTTCCGTTCCTCCTCCAAGTACAGAAGCCATATCTCCAAGAGTGGGAATCCACTTATTAACGTCTTTCAGCTCCATTCCCATTCCCATGAGTGAGGTTGCTGTCTCGTCAATTCCTTGGTAATCAAAAGGTGAGCTTTTTGCGTATGAGCTTATGAAGTCCATTTGCTTATTTGCTCCCTCAATAGAGCCAGTGAGGGTTTTCCAGCGTGCTTCCGAGCTTTCGAGCATTGCGTTGTATTTTGCACCTTGGACAGCGACAGCTCCAAGAGCACCAACTCCAGCAACAGCCATTCCTTGCATTAAGCCAGCGTTTCTTTCGAGTCTGTCAGCCATGCTTGCAACTGACTTATTGACTCCCTCAATAACCCTCGTTGCTTGGTCACGAGCATTAATAATAATGTCAACCATATTCGCCATTTTGGTTTCACCTCCAATTTAAAGAAGCTCCCATTGAGGGAGCTTTCGAGTTTATTCGTCCGTTTCCATGAACAAGCCAGCAATTCCAATGTTTGAAACGTTGTCTTTGTTCTCTTTGGACTGTTTAAATTTGTTATTCAATCCGAGTGACTCAGCAAAGCGAATCATTTTAACTTCAAAATCATTGTAGCTTGGAGAGTCGCTCAAGAAGTCGCTTGAGTCTTTCCTTCCTTGCTTAATGAAATTCATTGCAAAGCGGTCAAGCATTGCCAAGTTAATTGGGTCAACTTCAAAGTTGTCCAGAAAGTATTCCATACACCAGTTATAGAAATTGACTTCCTCTTGAGTCAGCTCCTCTTTCAATTTCTTTGAATAAGCTCCATGAACATAGCTTGCTCTTGGGTCTAATTTTTCCAATTGCCTTCTCCTCCCTTCCTCAGTTTTTGCTCCAGTGCTTTTTCCTCCATGAAATGAACAGCGTCCATTTTCACTCACTGGCTTTCTCAAACAAACCTTATTTTTTTGGTTTTTGCCTTGAATAGCTCCGCAAATGGAAGCTTCTAATTTCAAATGCTTTTTAAGCTCTTTGAGTTTCTCCTCAGCTTCCTCCTCTTTCGCTTTCTCTGCTTCCAGAACAAGCTCTTGAGTTTCCTTTGGAAGCTTTGGGAATCTCCCTTGCTTTTTCGAGTGTTTTCCGTTTTTGTAAGCCAACTGACTCACCCCCGAGGTTTATTTATAGTGTCTTTCCATGTTTGCGAACGTACTCAGCGTAAAATTCTTCAAACTCCCTCTTTTCAGCTTCCTCAGCTTCTTGCTTCTTGAGCTGGCTGAAATAAGAGCTTTTCTCCAGTTGGTCAATTTGTTCTTTGAGCTTTTGAGCCTTGCTCTTCACTGGAAGAGCGTTAAACTCAAGAGCGTTACTCTCTTTTAAGGCTTGTTTTACAAGCACTTTATTCATTGAGTGCTCGACAACCTCAGAAAGTCCAAGACTCTTCTTTTCAGCTTCTTCTTTGTCCTTCTCAATCTTTTCGAGCTTTTTGAGAATATCTTGCAGAGCTTTGACCTCTTTCTCGTCAAGCGTCTTCTTCTCAACAAGAACCTTTTTAATCAAATAATCCATCAGTTTAACTTCCTTCTCAGTAATTGTTGTTTTCGCCATTTTCAATTCCCTCCGTTTTTTATAGAATCATTAAGCCTTGAGTATTAAAATCAGCTTGAAGCTCCAGAAGCTCCTCCAGAGACCAATGCTCAATGAAAGAACGCTCAAAACGTTCCAGCTCAGCAAGAGCAAAGGAAAGCAACCTCAAGCGTCCTGTTTCTTGAGCAATTCTGCTGGCTTCCGAGTAATCCAAGAGCAAGCTTTTGTAATTGTTTTTCACGTTTTCCATTGAGCTTCCCCTCCTGTTATTTTTTGAGCTGTCTTCTGAGCCAGCTTATTGAGTCGTCAATTTCATTCTCTTTGAGTGTTAATGAAAATAATTTCTCATTGAATTTCAGCTCAGCAATTGCCAGCTCTTTTCTCAAATCAGTAATTGTCTTTGCTTCCCCCATTTCCCTCACCTCGAAATATTTTCTGTTTCCCCTTTGTTACTTGAGAGGGAGACCAGCTCCCTCAGTTAATTACTCGTTTTTCTCAAGAAAATCGTTAATTTGCTTCATGAGCTTTTCAAAATCCCTTTTAGCTTTCTCTCGTCCAGCTTCAACAGCTTTCAGCTCAGCTTCCTTGTAAGGAGCGTGCTCAACTGGAGAAATGCTCTCGTTATATTTGAGACCAGCAAGCTTTTTCAACTCTGGAGCTTCAACTGGGTTTCCTGTTTTGGCATAAAGCCAGTTATTTAAACGGTCAATTTCGTTTTCAAGAAGCTGTCTCTTGTGAGAAAGGTAAACCCTCTCCTCGTGAACCTTCCCAGCTTCCGCAATTTCAGCTCGCTTCTCCTCAGCCTTAATTGCTCCAATTTGTTGAGCAACCTCTTGAGCTTGCTTTGTTACCTCAGCAATTTCCTCTTTGGTCTTCTCAACAGCGTTCTTGAATTTCTCAACTTGCTTTTTGTTTGAAGCGGTAGGGTCAATCATTTCATTTGTTTCCGCAATCACTAAACCATTTTGAATCTGGGTAAGCTTGGCTTGAAGTTTACCGCTCTCAGCTTGAAGCTTTGCTTGTTGCTCCTGTAACTTCTCCATTTCTGAAACCTTCTTTGAATTAAATAAACCCATCATAATCACTCTCCATTTTGTTTTTTTTGAAATGCCAAATAACCTCCAGAGAAATTCTCCCGAGGGTGTTCTTTTTGTTTGTCTTGCTTACTTCTTGAAGTTTTCCTTTGTCAGACCAGCTTCATTAATCGTTCTCACAATCTTGTCAAAGCTTGGCTTTTGTTCCTGTCTGCATACAAGTGAAGGGTCAAGAACAAGTCCTGTTTTTGCTGACTTCACTTCAACAATGGCTTGAACCTTCCTCAACTTTGGAATGGCTCTCTTAACAAAATCAATTGAAAGACCCAGCTCCTCAGCAATATGCTTTCGTGACCAAATAACGAGCTTGCTTTTATCGGTCTCGCTTGGGTTATCAACTAACAAGTGAGTTTCCCAATGAAAGTGGCTCAATAGTTGCATTAAGAAGCCAATTTCTGAAAGGGTCAGTCTCTTGGCAACTTCCTTGAGTCGTGTCTTGTAAACTTTCACGAATTTGAAAGACTCTTCCGAGTAACCGCAATTGAAAAAGGCTTCTCCGAGACTAACAAAGACGTTCCTTCCAACTTTCTCTCGGTAAATTAAGCTCATTGTTTCCAGCTCAGAAAGGACTGTTCTAATTTGTCTCTCAGACTTTCCAACGAGTTTCGCAATATCAGAAACCGTCATTCTCTTGCTGTCATTGAAAAGCTGTCCTTCCTCGTTAAACTTCACAAATCCCAACAAGAACATTAACAGACCGCTTTGCTCTAAACTCAACAGTTTTTTCACCTCGTTGAAGTCCTCCTTCACTCTCACAAATTGCTCATTCCCGAGCTTCTTTTGGTTAATTTTCTTTTTGTAAGCTTTATCTGAGTTGACTCTTTGGGGAGTCCTGGCTTCCCCTCCCAACTCAATAAGCTCTCTGACTGTTAATTCATAATAATTCTCCATTCCATTATTCTCCTGCTGTCTTACAGCTTTTCTTTTTGTTTGACTTCAACACTCAATAAATTCATTGGGTCTGTCTCGCCAATGGCACTCGCAATTTTATTGAGCGTTCTAAAAGTAATTGCTTTTTCTTTGCGTATATTTGACAAATTCCCTTTCGCAATTCCTGTTTTGTCTGCTAATTGAGTAAGCGTCATTCCTCTTTTCTGGAGGACTTTATCAATGTCAATGTAAATCTTAACGCTCATTAGTTTCACCCCCAAAATTCTTTATTTTTCTGAGCCAGCTCCTCAGCGTCTTGCAAAAATTGCAAGTACCTTGAAAGGCTCATTCCGTTTGCTTCCGCTAAATATTCCAGTGTATCTTTCAAGCGGTCAAAATCAACAAGACCGTTTGAGCGTGGACTTTGAAGAAATTCAAACAAGCTCATATCTCGCTTGGCTTGGTTGACTTCCTCAGAAACAAGAATAATGTTTCCCTTGGAGCTTCCGAGCCATTTCTTTGAGAGAGCTTGAACGTGCTCAGCTTGAAGCTCAGCTTCTTTACCGCTTATCATGCACTTTCCTTGAGCGTGCTTCTTGAGTGCTTTCCAGTCCTCCTCAGAGTAAGCGTCTGGAGCACCAACAGCTCTTGCTCTTTGGACTTGTTTGTAAGCTCGTCTCTTGTCTTTAATGCTTTTGTTATATTCATCTTGAATCTTTTTGTAACAAGGTTTGCAAGAAGGTCTGAAACCTCCTTGAGTGTACTTTGGAAAGTCCTCAATAAGCTTTACTTGCTGACAGGTCTTGCAAGCTTTTTGAACAACCTCACCACTTTCATTTACCAATTCAAGTTGCTTTGTTTTCCTTGTCTCTTTTACTTTGAACATTTTAATCACTCCATCTGTTTTATTTTTTTATAACATCACTCCAAAAGAAAAAAGCTAACTCGTCAGCCAGCTCATAAAAGAATGGAGTGATTAGATTATTAGGGGAAACAGTCCTCGCTCGCTCTGTTGAGGGAGGTCTTGGCAAGGCTTCTGTTTCGGGTGCTTCTTGGGAGAAGCAGATAAAATAGAGCTGGAAACAGTGCGGAAACCAGCTCAACCTCAAAGCAAAACTAAAACGGAGAATATTCATGAATTGAAGCAGTAAGAGCTTGCTTGAGAAGCAAGATTGAATGGAAGCTCTTATTTTCCCTCTCATAATACATTATCAGCTTAAAGCGACAATTTCTTAAAAGTGCCTTCAAAATACATTATCAGCAAAGTGTAACATTTGTTTTATCAGTCCTAAAAACCCTCTCATAATACATTATCAGACAAGTGTTTATTCGCTTTTTATCTCCCTCATAAATAATGTGCGGAAAGTGTTTACTCTCCTTTTTACCCCTTCATAAACACTGTGAGGAAAGTGTAACAATTTTGGTTTTCGCTCTTAAAGACCCTCTCATAATACATTATCAGTGTAGTGTGACAAGAGGTGAAATTTGTAACTCCTTTTGCGAATAGAGTTAATACAGGACGCTCCAGAGTGGCTCAGAATCGCTTCTGTTGTTACAGGTAATGTATTTGTATTCAAAACACTTAAAAACGCTCTGAGAGCCTTCTGAGGGGTTATTTAACTATTAGAGAAAATTTATTCAAAAAATCTCGCTTGTAAAAATGGCAATTACCGCTCCCAAAAGACCCCCCTCCTGTCCAAATCTGAGAATAATCATTCAAAAATGGTGTATGAGACTTCCGGTATTCACTCATTTTGGTGTATGAGACTTCCGGTATTAAAACAGCCTTGAGCCTTACTCTCCCAAGGGTTGGAGGGTGTTTTCGCTTCCGAGCTTCTCTATATTCTATGACCAAAAGCAACCGTCTCAAGGGAAAGACAAGAACCAACTCAAGGAGACAGCTCATATTTATTTCTGGGTTTCTGGCTCAAGGTCTGGCTTTGAGATAACTAATGAGTAACCTTATAAGACAGCTCTTATATTTATTTAAAAATAAAGAGAAGGTGTCTTATGAGTAAACCTTATTAGTTAATCTTTAAGAGAATAAATAATAATCATATGAGAAGGTGTCTATTAGAGGTTACTTATTAGTTATATTGAGATAGGTTAATCTTTAAAGTAATACTTATTAGTTATACTTTATTAGTAGGGGAAGCCATTTTCTGTTGATAAGTCGCTTGATAGTTGTCACTTCAAGGGTTTTGCTTGTTGATAACTATGGGGATAACTCGTGGATAAGTTTTCGAGAGATAACCGAGGAAGAAAAGCTAATTCTGTATATTTATTAATACAGTTTTATAAATATCATTAGTACAGTTTTTAAGAGGAGGACTATAACAGAATAACAATCGTTATTATAACAGTTTTATCGAGGTTTCAAAACTGGAAACAGCTCATTGTTTGGCTCTGGAGATATATTATTTATACATTACCGAGGAAGCTATCTCAAGGACATAATAAAGATATTTGAGGTGTCAAAGAAAGAACCAGCTCAAGTTGAAACCTTATTTCACTATTTTATTTTACTGAGACAGGAAAGCTTTTAAGTTTAACCTCATTGGTAATGGGTGAGGAAGGTTTTTGCTTTCAGAGAAAGCTCAAGGGTGCTCTCAAGAGGTTGCTCAAGAGTTTGCTCAAGATTTTACTCAAGAGGTTGTAATCAAAAAAAAATTATTCTATTTTTATTGTTTGTAAAAATGGCTCATACCGCTTTCCAGAGACCCCTCCCCCCTCAGAATATTCGCCTTTGAGTTTTCTCCCGAGTTTCCTCTCAAGTTTCTCCGAGCAATCGTTCTTCCGAGCGAACCTCATTTGTAACGTTTTGAGGGAGTCATTCTCATAGGTCTTTCCTCCTCATTTCAGCTTCCTCATGACTACTTTACAAGCCAATTTCAAGAGCATTGTTGATATAGAGCCATTCTCTTGACCACTTTCTATACAGAGAAGAGGTCTTGCACTTATGAGGGAGGACTCAAGAGGTCAGCTCCCGAGGTTGCTCTCAGTCTCCGCTCTCGGTTAAGTATTGGGGAAGCATACTCTCAAGTGTCCTCTGAGACGGACTGAGAAGGCTCTCTCAGCGTTGCCAGTGGGAGGAGGACTCAAAGGGTCAGCTCAAGGAATGGACTCAAGAGCGGTACTCTGGAGCGGTCTCAGTGACAGCTCATTTGAGTGTTAGCCATAGCATAAAGAGAAGGTGTCTCTCAAACAGCTCAGAAGGACACTCACAAGGCTTTGACTAATGAGGGAAGGTCTTTGTATTACCTTGAGGAAGAAGCTCTCAGAATGGCTTATATGGCTTCTCTGGAGTGTCACTTAAAAGCGAACATTGAGAAGGAAGCTCTTTGCTTTATTCGTATTTGAGGAAGGCTCTCAGACCGCTCTCAAGGGGTTGCTCTGGAGGTTACTTTGTTATGGACTTGGGGAGGAAGGCTCTGAGACGGACTCTCAGACGTTCTCATAAGCGTTCTCAATCCTGTTCCCGACTCAGTACCACTCTGGAACGTACTCTGGAGCGGAAGCTTTGGAGACAGCTCAAGGGGTTTGCTGTTGTCCTTCTCATTCCAGATACAAAGGATAATTACTTACAGTAATTCTCATGGAGTGGCTCAACAAGTGACCTCTACAATTCAGTTTCTCCGAGGTCAACTCTTGAGAGAGAGGACGCTGAGAAAGCTCTCTGAGACGTTTTAAGGGTGAGTGGCTGTCCTTGTATTACTTGGAGGTTTAAAACTCAGAGGAAGGCTCTGGAGCGGTCTCATAGCTTGTTTGGGGAGTTGACTCTGGAGCTGGCTTCCTCAAGGGAAACATAAAGACAAAAATGAGGTTTCAATCCTTGGCACTTATGAGGGAGGACTCTCTCGGGTGTCTTATACAGTCCACTTCCTCGGGAACAAACTTATTGAGAGGGAGAGAGGGAGGTGAGAGCTTTGGAGTGTGCTTAATAGCGAATAATTAAAACACGAACATTAATGGCAATAATAAATAGAACCGTTCGGGTTTTACTCAGAAGTGAGTCTATCGAGGGAAAGGTTAAAGATTTTCCCACCTCATTAGCAACCTCATTAGCAACCTCTGGACTCCTTCTCTGGAGTTTCCTCTGGAGTCATTCTCTGGAGTCTCCCTCCCTCATACCTCTCCCAGTGAGTTTAACCTTTAAAGAAACCAGCTCACAAATACTAATGAGTTACACCTCAGAAGAAGGCTCAAAAATGCAAACTGTTTTGACAGCTCATATTTAATTCTAATTGAAACCTTCTCTTTTTTTGGGTGTCTTTCTTTTGGTTGCTTAATAGAGGTTTGCCCCAAAGCGTGCTCATTAAGCTTTCTCGAATTGTTCCTTTTCCCTTATCACCTGTTCAATTTCACTCAGTAACGCTTGGTAAGTGTCTGTAATTTCTTGCTTGAAGCCTTCCTCAAGTTTCTTCCAGCAATGCTCTCTTGTATAATGATGAAACTGCAATTCGTCCTCAAGCTTTCTGTACTTCTCAACTTGTTCAATGGGAGTGTCGTCTGCATTATAGTCTGGCAAATGCAACCCTATTGAAACTACAACCTCAGCAAAACGCTCTTTCTCAAATACTCCGTCATAAAGAAGAGACTTGGAGAAAGTGTCATAAAACTCTTTCACCTCAATGAGCTTCAATTGCAAATCAATATTTAAAATCCTGTCTAAATATGACCATTTCTCTTGGTCAATAAGCTCAACATGAATTGGATATTCCTCAACGCTTATATCTGTTCTTTCACCTTTCCAGCGAATAAGACTTTCCTTCTGCTCATATGCTCTCTCAATGTTTTTAGTGACTTTCTCCATTTCCATTCTCAGTCTGAGCATGGCTGGCAACTGTCTCAGCTTCAAATCTTAGTTATGTTTCTTCTTGTCTTCTGCCAAGGTTAAACGAGCAACCATGAAAGCAACAACTCCGCTGAGTATTCCTCCAGAGTAATTTCCCCAGAAGGCAAGCCAAGTGTCACCCTCTCCAAATGTCCATGAAGTGCCAAACTGAAAAATAGTCATATTTAATACAAAAGGAACGAGAAGGACAGCACCAAGAGCCAACCAGAAATATTTCCACTTAAAATTTATCACGTCAGTTTCCCCTCAGAGTTTTTCTCTAATTATAACCCCGATAGACAAATATTGACTATTATCACTTACAGAATTAAAGGAACATAGTATAATTTGTCGAACCATACCATTGAGGAGGGAATAATTTGAGTAAACTAATAACCGTAAATAAGGCTGAGAAAGAAATTAAGAGACTCCAGCACTTTGTTGCCTTGGTTGAGAATTATGAAGCAAACACTTTGGATAAATGGATTATCAAAGAGTATGCTTATACAAACAGCGTAAGGGAAGTTGTTTCAAGAGCTGACAGAAAAGGAATGGATATTGACCAAGAATATGCCAAATCAGTCATTAAAGGAAAGCCAAATGACGAGCTTCACAAAATATTAAAGTCGGGTTACATGGCAAGGATTAAGCCAAACCAAAAGAAATACTGACTTATTCCTCAAGCCAGTTGAAGCTCAAGAGGGTGCTATTCTTTTTCCTTTGTTCAACAGAAAAGACTCCCGAGAGTGCACCCCAGAAATACCCTCCAAAGCTTCCTTTTATCCGTCTCATTTTATAAGCAAGGACAGAAGCCTTGAAAGCTCTTATGGCTGGCTCTGTCACTTCAAGAACGTCTGGAGCATACTTCCGAGCAACAGCTTGAGCTTTCCCCCAAAGAGTGTAAACCTCTTGAGCACTTACAAAGGGTTTGGCTGTCTCAATAAAGTCTTGAGGAACAAATTCTGTTAAATATGTATAGTCCAATTCTTCCTGTTGTCGTATGTCTTTAATATCTTTTTGAAATGCTTTGAGAAAAAATGTTTCTTTCTTTTTGTTTGCTGTCTCAGCCTTCTCCGTTGCTGGCTTGAGAGCTTCCTCACGATAGGACAAATCGACAGGACAAATGAGAGTTAAACTTGCCCCAAACCCTCCAGAAACCTCTCGGAGCGTTCTTACTCGCTTAATGATACCCTTTCCTTTTAACGAGCTTAAAACTCGCTGAGCGGTCTTATAAGAAACCTCCAGAGCGTCAGCAATGGTCTGAACCTTGAGCCAGCTTACTCCAGCAACCTTACAAGAGTGACCAGCAATAAGCCAGAGAGCTTTTCTCTCTTTTTCAGTAAAGGAAAGAACCTCAAGAGCCTTGCTCAAGAAGCTGTCCATTTCTATAAATGCTAATTTAAAA